>VGJF01000131.1 GCA_016867585.1 Candidatus Aminicenantota bacterium
GGAACCGGTCGTAGCCGATTTCATCCTGGACCCAGAGGAACGCGAGAAGACAAGCCGCGAGCCCGAGGGCCAGTCCTCCGATGTTGATCAGAGAGTGCGCTTTCTGGAACCTCAGACGGCGGACGGAGGTCCTGACATAGCTCCGGAGAAGGCCCGGCGAAAAGCGCCGCGGCCGCCAGGGGAAGCGGCCGCCGAGCCGGGCGGCGCGGGCGTGGCCGTAGGCGGCGTCAAGAGCGCCCGCCCGCCGGAATTCCGCTTCGGCGGTTTTGAAGGCCTCCTCGGCGCCTGATCCCCGGCGGATCGAATCCTCGACCTTGTCCCGGAGGTAGCGATCGAGATCGGCGAGGTCCCCGTCATCGATCGACGGGCTCCGCCGCATCGTCCGTTTCCATTCCGTGATCGCTTTTTCGAGGTCGAACATGTCCATGACTCCTTGAAGCGCCCCGCACGAAGGCTAGCGTTCCTCGGCGGCCGGCTTCCAGAGCGACGTCAGGGCGGAGTGGACCGTCAGCCACTGGTCTCTTTCGCGCTCGAGCTCGGCCAGCCCAAGCTTTGTCAGCCGGTAGTATTTCCGCAGGGGCCCTTTGTCCGAAAGCCGCCATTACCTCTTTTCATTAAGTACCTAATGCCGTTAGGACGCGGATTTCGTGCCAGGTCGGCCGCGGAAGGAAGACAGGGGACGGCCGTCGCGGCCAAAACGGGAAATGTCCGGTACCGGACGATTCCTGTCCGGATTTGTTGTATACTTCCGTCGCCATGAACATCGAATATTTTCACGCCTCGCGGATCCCCCGGGGCTAGAACGGACATTTCCCGCTTGACTTTCAGCCGTAATGGGCTAAAATATTCATATAAATCTGTAAAATATTTGATAATATGAAAGATATTACAGAAGATTATAGGAAAGGCCTCGGAAAGAGGGAATCTCTCCTCCTCTCCGAGCTGGCCAGGCAGAACAAGTCTGTCTTCACGGCCGGGGAGGCAAAGAAAGTCCTGGGCGCGGATCCGTACGTCGCCCTCCATAACCTCAAGCGGAAGAAATGGGTTCTCGCCGTCAAGGGAGGGCTCTACGCCATCGTTCCGCTTGACATCGGCGCGAAAGGCGCGGAGAACTTCATCGTCCACGATTTCGTTGTCGCGTCATACTTGACGAGCCCGTATTACGTCGGCATGTGGTCGGCGCTGAATTACCATGGCCTCTCGGACCAGATCCCGGCGGCCGTTTTCATCTGCGCCACGAAGGCGAAGAAGCCCCTCCGGGTGTCGAACGCCTCATTCGTTTTCGTCCATCTCTCGAAGGCGAAGTTCTTTGGAACCGAGAAGGCCGTCATCGAAGGCCGAGAAATCAACATTTCCGATAAGAATAAAACGATGATCGACTGCCTCGACCATCCTGAACATGCGGGCGGCATCGACGAGGTGGCGAAGGCGATTTATTTCAACCACGAGGAACTCGACTTCTCGAAGATCAGGGCCTACGGGCTGAAGACGAAAAACGTCACGGTCTTCAAGCGGCTCGGTTTCATCCTCGAAGCGACCGGACTTTTCGACAGATACGCGAAGGTCATCGCCGGCATCACTCTGACGAAGGGATATCCCGTCCTCGACAAGCTCGGCCTGAAAAAAGGCAAGTCCTCGGAAAGATGGAAGCTGCTCGTCAACACGGATCTCGATCCCAAGAGGTGGATGTATTGATCGACAGGCGCGAGCTGTTGGAGAAAGCCCGGCAACAGAATCTCGGCCTGAGGATGGTCGAGAAGGACTATGTCCTCGGCTGGCTGCTTTTCGGTCTGTCGCGGGACAGAGACCTCGTTTTCAAGGGCGGGACGGCGCTCTCCAAGGTCTACTTCCCCGAGATGTGGCGGCTTTCCGAGGACCTGGATTTCAGCCTGGCCAGGGGCGAGCTGAAAAACCTCTTGGAAAGCACGGAGGCCGTCCTCGCCGAGGTGAAAAAGCGATCAGGCCTCGAATTGGCCCTGAAGAGCAGCCACTTGAATCCCGATTACCTTCAAATGAAAATCCAGTACGCGGGGATTCTGGACAGGAACTGGATCAAGGTCGACGTCACGAGGGATGATATCGTTGACCAGCCCGTCCTCAGGGCCATTCCTCGGGCCTATTCGGATTATGCGTCCTTCAAGGTCAGAGTCGAGTCCCTGATAGAAATCTTCGCTTCCAAGATGAGAGTAGTCATCGAGCGCAAGAAATGCCGCGATTATTTCGACCTTTGGAAACTCGGCCAACGGAAGTTCGATAAAACGAGACTCAAGGACGTGTTTGCGAAGAAGTGCGCCGTCAAAAACGTTACGTTCGAGGGGCTGGCGCAGGTTTTCCCCGAGGACCTGACGGAGACGCTGCGGCCTTATTGGAATCGAGAGCTCGGCAGGCTCGTCAGTCCGTTGCCCGACTTGGATGTCGTCTTGAAAAAAGCCAGGGAAACGCTCGCGTCATTTTTTTAGCTGAAATGTTTTAATAGGGGAGTATTACAGGACGGCCTTTTTGGCGTCCGCCGGTTCGGGCTGCTCGCCGAGATAGAATTTCATGGCCAGGGTCAGGTCATCGAGGTCGTACTGGGCGTACCAAAGGGTGCGGCTGGGGGCAAAGGCCGGGTTGCCGGGGACGACAGGCGGCACGGCGACTTCCGCATTGATGGCCGCCATTTCCTCGAGAGTGAACTTAGCCGTGGCTGTGTGGCAATTTTAGTCGATCGAGGGAAGCGAAAACGGACTTCTACCCGAGCATCTGGATCCTGTCGCTTCACGCCCTGCTATTCGTCCCGTCGATCATCGACAATATCTACCGGATCGTCCGGGGAGGCCGCCGGAGGTTCGCCCGGCGCTAAACAAGATCCCGAAGATTTCATCGCCTGGGTCGGAAAAGTGACCGTTTTGGGATTCTTTGCGGTGACCCTGGCCGTCCATCCCGGTCTCGGCCAGACCGCAGTGATTCCCTGTTCAAGATGAAATAGGATTGTTGGGCGGATTCTAGCCCGGACCTTATCGAAGAGGGGGCCGTTCGGCGATTTCCCTGAGCCTCAAGTCGAAGACGTCCCTCGCCCGGCAATCCCTCGTGTCCAAATAGGTGTCCAGCAGGATCCGGCGCGACGTCCCGCCGGCCTCGTCGATGAGGTCCCTCAGGAAAAGGAGCGTCGGAGCGCTTCCTCTCTCCGATTGTCGGAAAACGTCTTGGGGAATTTTCGCGAAACAATCCCGCGGAAAACCTTGACGGGCAGACGTCAAATATTTATACTCTTGGTATAAAAAATTGAGCACATGCCCCAAAAACTAGACTTTCTAACGCCAACCACGCTAAGGGTGCTGGAGCATTTTTTCGCCAATCCCGTAAAAGAATTCCACGAACGCGAGGTCATGAGGGCCACGGGCATCAGCAAGGGGTCGGCCAACAGGATATTGCGCGAGCTGGCGGAGTTCTCCCTCCTCGGAAGAGCCGAGAGGGGACGCATGGTCTTCTATCGGCTCAAAGCCGACGACCCGTTCGTGAGGCTTATGAAAGCCGCCGAGAACGCATGGGCGCTGAGGGATTTCGTCGAGAGTCTGAAGAACTCGGCCCGGAAGGTCATGCTGTTCGGAAGCTGCGCCGAGGGGACCGATTCCGCCGAAAGCGACATCGACGTTCTCATCCTGACCGGGGACAAGAGCGCCGCCCGAGCCGCCGTGAGCGCCTTCAACAGGAAAGCCATGAGGCCGATCGCGCCGATCATTCTCGGCGCGCAGGAGTTCGCGGCGCTCGGGAAAGAGGACATGCCGCTCTACGAGCGGATTGACAGGGGGGTCGTCTTATGGGAAACGCCCTGAGCCCCGCATTCCAGAAACTCCTCGAAGAGCGAAAGATCACGAGAATCAAGCCGGATGCCGCGCTGGTCGTGAAAGAAATAACGCCATGTTCCACGCCGCGAGGGCCTTGCTATGCGACAAAGGCTTCCGGGAAAAAAGCCATCATGCTCTGCTCGTCGCGATCCGGGAACTCTACGCGGGCAAGATAGAGCGCTCGCTCATCCAAGGCTTCGAGCACGGCATGTCCTTGCGCCAGGAAGCCGATTACGGCCTCAAGTTCTCGGAAAGCGGAGCTCTCGACGTCATCGAAAGCGCGGAGAAGATGTTCTCCAGAGTGCAAGGACTTCTGAAGGCAAAATAGCACCTCATTTTCTCAGTGATATTTACCCCCCTGCCCCCCTGGGAAACAGGGGGGATTTGTCGGCGGCAAAGTTTGCCGAAGCCGCCCCCAAATTTTCTCAGTGATATTTACCCCCCTGCCCCCCTGGGAAACAGGGGGGATTTGTCGGCGGCTTCGGAGAGGAATGGTGGGCGATAGAGGATTCGAACCTCCGACTCCTACCGTGTGAAGGTAGTACTCTGGCCGCTGAGTTAATCGCCCAACCGGCTTTATTGTGTCCGATTGAGGGGTCGGTGTCAATTTATGGGGGGGTGTCGTTTGGAGGCCGGCGCCTTTGAGTAATCCCGAGGATCAGCCCGGAGGAGGCGCGGCGGAGCTTACGTCGCGGCTTGGGCTCATGGCTCTCCTTCGATGTTCGTCCCCGCCATCGCCTTCTCCCGAGCTCCCCGCCCCGGACTTTCCGAAAGACGGCGCTCCATCCGTTCGACGATATCCCGAAGCTTCGCTGTTGAGGCCTTGAGCTCGCGCGCGGCGGCTTCGGAAAGGGGGCCATAGCCGTGCATGTATCTCGGAGAGATCTCCTAATGATCTCAGCTCCGGCCGCGCATCGGCAAGTGGTTCAGCCAGGCCGGTTTGACAACAGGGGCTTTCTCAAATATAATCACGGCGTCTCTAGGCGATGGAGTTCGCCGAAACCGCTTTCACGTTAGCTGATAACTCCTGCGATGGGTTTCGTCAGGAGGCCTTCATGAAAGCGGATATTGTGCCCCTTGTCGCCGGGGCCATCGTCTTCCTTTCCAGCCTCGTTTCCCTCAAGTTGGGGATCTCCGTCGCCGTCATCGAGATGAACGGACAGGGGAACGCCTAGGCGGACGATGTTCCTCGCGGTGCTCGCCCTTTCATCGATCTTCTCGGCCCTGGGAGCGCTGATGGCGTTCATCATTTTTCACAATGAGTATGGGAAGCATCTGACCTTGAAAAAGCGGGTTTTCTGGATCTCCTTGAAGGCCGCCGCTGCGACGTTCCTTTTTTTCACGATCTTGATTCTGGTGATAGCCTTGATCTTTCGCGGTTTCCAAGGCTGACTTGCCCATGACAAACGGATGGAGCCGGTTTTCCCCCGACAGTCCGGCCGGGACGACCGGCCGGCCCGGCCGCGCGGAGGCTCGAGGCCGACCCGAGTTCGACCCGTTGACAGGGGGCCGAAATCCCTATTTAATAGGGCCTAGAAAAGGAACTTTCGTGGCCATCCGGCGATGTCCCTACTGCAAAGCCATCATCGACGAATCGCAGAAATACTGCAACAACTGCGGGACGCAGCTTCTCTTCCCCGAGGACGAGGAGGGCCCCGAAGAGGACCTCAAGGGCGAGAAGATCCTCGACGAGGACGAGGCCCCGGAGGCCGAGGAGGAGTTCGAAGCCTCTCTCGAAAAACCGGCCGAAGAGCCGGCCGACGAGGACCTCAAAGGGGAAAAGATCCTCGACGAGGATTTCGACGCGCCTCCCGGCGAGCTGGAGGAACTGCCCGAGCCCCCGGACGCGGCGGAGGCCGGGATCGAGCGGGAGGAAATCGACCTCGAGAACGCCCTTCAGGGCAAAGCGGCCTTTCCCGGAGAAAAGTCCGCCGAGCCCGAGCCCGAAATCGAACCCGAATCCGATGCCGAGCGGAGCTGGGGGGAGATCGACCTCGATGAGCGGGCCTTGCCCCCTGAGAGCCTCCCTCTCGGCGAGGGCGTCATCAAGACCGCCGAAGAAGTCCTCAAAAACCTCGGCGAGCCCGGCCTCGAGGCCGACAGAAGGGGGGAGGATGAGTCGGAGGAGGGCGATGAGGAGCGCCGGGAGGCCGACGGCCTGGATTTCGACGCCCAGGGCGAAGTCGTCCAACTCCTCGCCGAGCTCGAGAAAAGAAAGGCCGCGGCCGCCTCCGACGACCTCCCTCCCTGGGCCGCGATTGTCGACGAGACGGGAGGGGCCGATGCGGCCGAAGGGGAGGAGCCGGCCGAGGAGGCCGCGGAAGAGGAAGAGTTGAGCGAAAAGGCCCCGGGAGCGGAAAGCTTCGCTCCCGGCGACACGATGGATTTCCGGAAAGAGGTCCTCCGGGGGTCCGACCGCGTCCCTCCTTCGAGCGCGACCATGGGCATTCCCGAAACGTTGGCCAAGACGGGGGAAAGCCCGCCGCTTCCCCCCGGCGAGCCCACCGGGAAACCCGGGAAAGCCTCCATGAGATTCCTGGCGGAGGAGGATTTGGAGGAAGAGGATTTCGGAGCCGCCCTCGAGGTCGAACCGGCCGAAGAAGGCCTCGGCCCGCTTTCCGCCGGGGATCAGGAAGGAGACGAAGCCGAAGGACTTTCCGGCGAACCGGCCGGCCCGGACCGGCCCTCCGGCCGAAAGCTGGGCTTCATCGGAAGCGTGAAAGCCTTTCTCTTCGACACGCTTTTTGTCGTCCTCTTCTGGCTCGTCGCCGTCGCTCTGGCCGCCCGGCTCATGAACGTCGGACTTCTCCCTCTCGTCCGGGAAGCCTCGCTCTCCCTGGGACTGCTTTTTCTCGCCCTGTGGGGGGGGTACTTCTTCCTCTTCCTTTTCTTCCTCGGAGAGACCCTGGGCCGCCGCCTGGCGGCCTCCCGGCGTTAACGCCGGCGCCTCTCCTCCTCCCGCTCCTCGCCGAAGGCGAAGGTCTTCCCGAGAAACCGCTCGCGGGCGATCGCGTCGGCCGCGACCTTGAGCGGAACATCGTCGATCAGGATCTCCCCCTCGTCGATGATGCAGGCCCGGTCGGCGATCTTGAAGGTGTCCCGGACGTTGTGATCGGAGAGGACGATTCCGATGCCGTGGGCCTTGAGGCGGAGGAGGACTTGCTGAAGCTCGAGGATCGTCAGGGGGTCGATGCCCGTGAAGGGCTCGTCGAGGAGGAGGAATTTCGGCTTGAGGATGAGCGCCCGGGCGATCTCGAGCCGCCGGCGCTCTCCCCCCGACAGGGTGTGGGCCGGCTGGCGGGCGAGGTCGGCCAGGCCGAATTCCTCGAGGAGCTTGGAGGCCGCGGCTTTCCGTTCCGCCCGCCCGTAGCCCCTGAGCTCGAGGCCGAGTCGGAGGTTGTCGGCCACGGTCGCCTTGAGAAAGACCGAGTTCTCCTGGGGCAGGTAGGTCAAGCCGGCCAGGGCCCGCTTGTCCGTCGGCATCCGGGAGACGTCCCGGCCCTCGAGAGCGATGCTCCCGGCGTCGGGCCGGAGGAGGCCGACGATCATCTGGAAGGTCGTCGTCTTGCCGGCCCCGTTCCGGCCGAGGAGGCCGGCGATTTCCCCGGCTCCGACCCGGAGATTCACGCCCTTGACGACGGTCCGGGAGCCGAAGCGCTTGACCAGGCCGCGGGCTTCGAGAACGGCGGTTGCGGGATTCATCGGCCGAGACTAACATACTAAAGGCCTTGCCGGAGGGTGTCAAGGAAATGAGGGTCATCAGCGCCTCGCGCCGGACGGACCTCGTGGCCTTCTTCCCCGGCCGGCTGGCGGAGGCCCTGCGGTCCGGCCGGGCCCGGATTCTCGGGCCGTCGGGCCGGATTTTCACGGCCGGCCTCGAGCCCGAGGCCGTCCACACGGTCGTCCTCTGGTCGAAAAACTTCGCCAACCTCCTCCGGAACGCCGGCGGCCTGCGGGAGGCTCTCGCCGTTTACGGCCAGGTCTACGCCCATTTCACCGTGACCGGCCTGGGCGGGACGGTCCTCGAACCGGGCGCGCCTCCGGTCGCCGAGGCCCTGGCCCAGCTTCCCGGCTTGGCCGCCGTCCTCGGCCACCCCCGCCGTCTGTCCGTCCGCTTCGACCCCGTCCTCTTCTGGCGCGAGGGAGACGACCGCCGGACGAACCTGGAAAGCTTCGTCCCCGTCGCCGAGGCGGCCGCCGCGGCCGGGACGACGGACATGCGGATGAGCTTCGCCCAGCCTTACGCCAAGGCCGTCCGGCGGATGCGGGCCGCCGGGCTCGATTTCCTCGACCCCGAGGACGGCGAGAAAATCGAGATCGCCGCCCGCCTGGCCGAAACGGCCCGGAGTCTCGGGCTGAACCTCTGGGCCTGCGGCCAAAACGTCCTCACCCGGGCGGTCGGGATTCGGGCTTCATCCTGCATTGACGGCCGGCTCCTCGCCGAACTCCATCCCCGCCGGGCGGCGGCCCCCGTCGGCAAAGACCGGTCGCAGAGGGCCGAATGCCGCTGCACGGCCTCCGTGGACATCGGCAGTTACGCCCAGACCTGCCCTCATGCCTGCCTGTATTGTTATGCCAACCCCCGCCGGTCCTCCTAAACGCCGTATTCCAGCCGCAAGAACTTGATCCGACATGACGCCGATCGTCGCCCGCGCGCCCGGATTTGACAGAATGGGCCGGATCAGGTAGTCTTCTGCGCGAGTTGGGGAGTAGCCCATCTCTTCCGCTTTGCGGAGAGAAGAGCAGTCGTCAACACGGAGCGTTGCTCCCGGCTGTTCTGAGTGTTGCGGCACGACAGGCGAGACCAACACGGCTTTCCGGCCGTGAAGTCTCGCCTTTTTTTCTGCGGCCGACGGTGTATGTCATGGAGAAAGGAGCCTGTCTTGTCGGGCCCGCGACCAAGAGGAAATGACGCATGAATTCACACCCCGTCTGGCATCTCCTGGCTCCGGATCAGGTCTTTGCCCATCTGAATACCGGCCCGGCCGGATTAACCGGCCCGGAAGCCGCCCGGCGGCTGACGGAATGCGGCCTCAACGAACTGCGAGCGACCGGCCGCGTCTCGCCGTGGGCCGTGCTGCTCAGCCAGTTCAAAAACGTGCTCATCATCATCCTGCTCATCGCCATGGCGCTTTCCCTTGGGCTCGGGCACGGCGTCGAAGCCATCGCCATCATCGTCATCGTCCTGTTCGCCGTCCTGCTCGGCTTTGCCCAGGAATATCGCGCCGAGCGCGCCGTCGAAGCGTTGCGAAAAATGGCCGCGCTTAACGCCACCGTCCTTCGCCATGGCGAGGAGGTCGAGATCCCGGCGTGCCATCTGGTTCCGGGGGATATCATTCGGCTGCGCGCGGGGGATGTCGTTCCGGCCGATGCGCGCCTGACCGAATCCATCAACCTGCAGATCGAGGAG
>VGJF01000132.1 GCA_016867585.1 Candidatus Aminicenantota bacterium
ACCGAAAGCCGGATTTCGCCGTCCTTGAAATCGAGGCCGTGGAATCCCGGATGGACGATGCCGAGAGCCAGCCGCATTCCCCCGATTTCGCCCTCGGCGACACACCACCGGCCGTGGACGTGCTCTTCTCCGTCCGCCGGCCGGCGGATTGCTCCTCCGGGAATTTCACAAAGGATCTCCTCCGACCGAAACGCGCTTGGAATCACGAGCTTCAGCCGCCGCCGCTCTTCGTTCCAGAGAAGGCGCATCCGGAATTCGATGACCGGCCAGTCCGGATAGACAATCGTCAGGACGACAAGGCGGCTCTGTCTGTAAAACCAGACGCTTTCGGTGATCTTCCGGACGGGTCCCCGTTCGACAACCTTCGCCGAGCCCCGAATCTTGAACGTCCCCACGACATCGCGATAGCTCCCGCAACTCGTCCCCCAGGAATCGCCCTCATCCTTGACGACTAAAGGAAGGGGCGCCAAGCCGGACAGCAATTCCCGGCCTCCGATGCGAAGCGAAGAAAGAAGCCCCGTCTTTTCAACGTCGACAGGACAGAGCAGGCTTTCCGCCGCGCCCTCCCCCCCTTTCCCGGATATCCCGACTTTCGGAGAATGCCGTCTGCCCTCGCGCAATCTCAACTCATAATGGGCCGCTCCGACGCCGGCCAGATCGGCCATGAAGCTGATTTTCCTCCGCCAACCGTTGAACGGGAGAAGGGCCTCGGGCTGCTCTTCCTGACACGAAATCTCCCGGCCGTCGGTCGAATAAAGCCGAAGATGCCACTCCCCAGACCATTTTGGCCGATGACAGATCATCGCCTCGACTTCGACGGGCGCTCGCTTCAAAGCGGGATTGGCGTTGAGGACGGTCACGGGGATTTCGAGGCGAGCCGGCGGGCCAGCGTTGAAGGCCGCCGCGGCGTCCAGTCTGAGACGGCGGACCTCCTCGTCCACCTTCCCGTAAAGCTCAAGCGCGTCGGCCTCGGCCGGCTCGATCGAGCTCCCCGGCAGGATGTCGTGGAAATCGTTGAAGAGATGGCCCTTCCAAGCCTCTCGTAGCTCGGCTTCGGGATAATCATGCCCCCCCGCCCACCATGCCGCAGCCCGCAGGGCTTCGGTTTGGACGATGTTGCCGAGGCTCGAGACGGCCTTGCGCTTCAGCCGCGAAAGCGAAGTGTAGCATCCCGTGAAGACGCGCTGGAGGTCGTCCTCGACGACGGGCGCCGTCCTGCCGGCCTGGCGGAGGGCGCCGTAAAGACGGTCGGGAGTGGAATGGATTATCCGGACCCGCTTCTCCCGGGCGGCGAAGGCGTCAATCCGGGCCAGGTCTTCCCGCGTCGCCCCTCCCCCGTGGTCGCCGATGCCCCAGAAGACGGGCACATCGCGGCCGAGCTTCACCGCCCGCTCGACACCCGCGGCGAGCCGCTCTTCGATGTTGTCGTACTCGGTATGATAGAGTCCGACGGCGATTCTGTAGGTCAGAATCTCGGAGCCGTCCACGCCCCGCCAACGGTAGAGGTCGGACGGAAGCTCAAGCTCCGCCTCCTGCGGCCTCATATGGATATACATTGTATATCCAGTCCGCTTGAGGATTTGGGGCAGTCCCCCTCCGTGGCCGAAGGAGTCGAAATTGTAGGCTACGCGCGGAACAACGTCGAATTTCTCCCGGAAGTATGAGCGCCCCTCGGCGATCTGGCGAATGATCGACTCGATCCCCGGAAGGTTGACGTCGGGCTGGAGATACCACCCGCCGCTGATCGCCCAGCGCCTTTCCCGGACGAGCCGTCGGATTTCCCGGAAGAGCGCCGGGTCGAGCCGCTCGACCCATTGATACAGGACGGCTTCGTTATGGCAGAAAATCAGGCCGCGATGCTCATTCAATAGATCGACGGCCGTCCCGAAAGTCGCCAAGGCTTCGGAGGCTCCCTCCTCCCAACGCCACTGCCAGACGGGATCAAGATGGGCGTTGCAGATGAGATGGACCTTCGGTTTCGCTTTCATTTCCTCGGCTTTCATTTCTTCTTCTCTCGAAATTGTCGCAGAAAGACGGCTAGCCGCTCCGTCATCCCCTCGCTCGCGGACCATGTCTTGACGTCTTTCATGTCGATGGGATGGCGGAGGGCGACCAGCAAGGCTTGCTCTAAGGACTGTCGGTCGTTCCAAAAATAATATGCGGCCAAACGGTCTTTAACGCAATCCGTCGGCGAGAGGAGGCGGAGAACCCTGCGGCCCGCGGAAATCGTCGAAATTTCCTGCACCGGCGCGGCGCCGATCGAAAGGGGCGGGACAAGGAATTCGACGAGGAACGGCGTGTCGGGATGGCGGAAATGACGGCCTTCACGGCGAAAACCCAACTCCGCGAGCGCATCGCCCGCCGCTTTCTTATCCTCGGCGGCGAGGAGGACGAAATCCAAGTCGTAGGATTGATAGCGGTTCCTCGTATAGATCGACACGCAGGCGCCGCCCGTCAGGACGGCTTCGACGCCGCGGCGGCGAAGCCGGTCGCCGACAAGAAGGGCTAAATTCTTCAAGCTGATATTCCGGAGCTTCATGGACTAGAGCGGTTTTCCCGTCCGCCGGGGACGCCTCCGACCCTGATAAAGGCGGCGTTCGCCCTCGGGGACGAATTCCAGGGCTTTATCCAGCAAACGCCCGAACTCGGCCTTGAAGGCATATCGGGGATTGAATTCGAACAGCCGGACGCGCCCCCTCAGCCGGCTATAGAGGATTCCCGCGGCTTCGAGCTTGAGAAGCTGATTCTGGACCGAGCTGAGGTTCAAGGAGAACGTCCGGGCGATTTCCCGGGCGTAGGACGGACCGGCAACATGGATGAAAAGGAGGGCCCTCTCCTTGACCGGCGATTCCAGCAGCCCTTCGAGCATGGCGCCCTTTTCGACCTTTCATTTCGGTCATTTGACCGATATCATCGGTAATATAATGCCTTTCGAGTCGTCCCCTGTCAAGACTCTCCTCCTCGCGGGTCATGACATGCTCATGACATTCCGCCAACCGTCGCCATGTTAGAATGGGCCGGACGATCGCCGGGATCGTTCCCGTTAAAATAAGAATATCATGGGATTCTCTCCAATATCAGGAAATGATGTTGTATAATAGGGCGGATCAAGGACGCGGAAAAATGACATTCAAGGGCGAGATGTGATCAGATCTCGTCCCTGGCCGGCAGGTTCTTGTACCAGGTGAAGTAGAGGACGACGGCCAAGGCGGCGGCGACGGCCGCCCAGATTCCGAACTGGCCCCAATTCCGCAGCAGGGCGTAGAACGGAACGAGGGCCAGCGAGAACTGGAAGACGGCCGTGACCAGGCCGTTCAGCATATCGACCCGGGGCATCTTGTCGCCGGCCGGGACCAAGCCCCGCCGGACGGCCTCGCGCCGGACCGGCCCCCAGACGCCGAACGGCCGGACCTTCGCGTAAAACCGGACCAAGACGTCCATGTCGGCCGGCTTGGTCAGGGCGGCGACGACGACCGTCGTGGCGAAGCTCAATCCCATGTCGATCGCCAGGGTCGCCGGGGCATGGAGCCCTTTCACCAGGAGAAGCCGCAGGGTGATCAGGACGGCCGAGACGGCCATGCTCCAGACGAAGGCCTTGGCCCCGAAGCGCCAGTAATGCCAACGCAGCGTCGCCGGGACGAGAATGACCGTGACGACGACGAAGACCATCGTCTCCCAGGCCGTGACGATGTTCGAGAACGAGAGCGAGAAGACGAAGCCGATGAGGACGGCGACGACCGAGGCGGCCTGGCCCCAGCGGACGAGGGCCTTCTGGGTCAAGTTTTTGGCGAAGTAGCGCTTCAGGAAATCGTTGATGAGGACGGAGCTCGTGACGTTGATCATGGCGCTGATCGTCGACATCAGGGCCGCCAGGAGGATGGCCATGAAGAAGCCGCGCAGCCCGGCCGGGAATTTCTGCAATACCAGAGGCATGATCTTCTCGGCGTCGAACCCGGCTTGGTTCCCCAGATAGAAAATTCCGAGGATCATGAAGGCGCAGCCCAGGATCCAGCGCAAATTGTAGCCCACGGTCCACATCCCGGCGGCGAGCTGGGCGTCGCGCGGAGAGCGGGTCGTCAGGAAGAACTGGAAGTCCCAGACGTTCGGGCCGCTGAGGACGCGGAAGACCATCCAGAAGAAGCCGGCGGCGAGGATCGGCCCGAAGAGGTTGAAGTGCTGATAGGCCGCCGGCGTCTCGGCCATATAGGAAGGCCACAGCTTCCAAGCGGGAGCGAGAGAGTGCCAGGCCGCATCCTTGGCGATGAACGCCGTGGCGGCGGGTTTGGCAAAAACCATGACGGCCATGATGACCGCCCCGATCCCGATGAGGATCGTTTGGAAGACGTCGGTCAAAATGACTCCGAAGAATCCCCCCAAGGTGACGTAGATCCCGACGACGGCCAGGACGATGAGGGTCGCCTCCCAGCGCGGGAACGGCAGGAATTCCTCGGCGAACTTGCCCGTCCCGACGCTGATGAACATCAGGTTGCAGATCATGAGGACGAGGAGGAAGATCGCCGCCGCGAGGCGGGCGGCCTCGGCGTCCTTCCCCTTCCCGAACCGGGTCTCGTTCCACTCGGCGAAGGTCATGACCCCCGAGCGGCGGATGTATTTGGCCTGGAAGGCCATGTAAAAGCAGATGATGAACCAGCCCCAGAAGATGTGGGTCATCCAGACGGACTTGAGCCCCAGGTAAAAAAGGGCCCCGATCATCGACATCGTCCCGCCGATGTCGATGTAGCTCGAGCAGCCCGAAAGCCCCAGCATCCACCAGGGGACGTTCCGGCCGGCCAAATAGTAGGCGTCCAGCCTCTTCGTCGCCCGGGCCTTGACGGCGAAGCCGACCGCGGCCACGGCCGCCAGGTAAGCCGCGATGATCGCGAAGTCGACGGGGTGGAGGTTCATGGGCGTCCCTGCCTCCCGGGGCGGGCCTCTTTTACCACACCGCCGACGGCCGGTCAAACGGCCCCCGAGGTGGCGCCGCGGCGGCCCAAAGAACTATACACCCGGGCGGATATCTGCTAAAATATCATCTCCAAAGGAATTATCGATGGCCGTCAAGAGAAACCGCCCGGCAAAAAACGTCATCTTCTGGCTGGCCGCCGGAGCCGTCATCATCCTCGTCTGGAGCCTGCTCCAGACGCCGGGGATGATCAAGACCGACATCACCTTCAGCCAGTTCCTGGCCGACGTCGAAGCCAAGAAGGTCGCCAAGGTGACCGTCACCGGCAGCCAGGTCAGGGGCGAGTTCCGGGACAAATCCCAGTTCAAGACCGTCCTTCCGCCCCAATTCGACGAGTTCGTCAAGATCCTCCGGGAGAACGGGGTCGAGATCGACGTCAAGGACATGAACAAGGGCGGCTGGCTGTCCATCCTCTTCACCTGGTCGCCGATCCTCCTCATCATCCTGTTCTGGTTCTTCTTCATGCGCCAGATGCAGGCCGGAGGCAACAAGGCCCTGTCCTTCGGCAAGAGCCGGGCCAAGCTCTTCTCCGCCGTCCAGAAAAAGGTCACCTTCAAGGACGTCGCCGGGGTCGAGGAGGCCAAGGAGGAGCTCAAGGAAATCGTCGGCTTCCTCAAGGAGCCCCAGAAATACCAGAAGCTCGGCGGCCGCATCCCCAAGGGTGTCCTGCTCGTCGGCGCCCCCGGAACGGGCAAGACCCTGCTTTCGCGGGCCGTCGCCGGCGAGGCCGACGTCCCCTTCTTCTCGATCAGCGGCTCGGATTTCGTCGAGATGTTCGTCGGCGTCGGCGCCTCGCGCGTCCGCGACCTCTTCGAGAACGGCAAGAAGCACGCCCCCTGCCTCATTTTCATCGACGAGCTCGACGCCGTCGGGCGCCAGCGGGGAGCCGGCCTGGGGGGCGGCCACGACGAGCGCGAACAGACCCTCAACCAACTCCTCGTCGAGATGGACGGGTTCAACTCGAACGAGGGGATTATCCTCATCGCCGCCACGAACCGGCCGGACATCCTCGACAGCGCCCTCCTCCGGCCGGGCCGGTTCGACCGCCGGATCGTCGTCAACATGCCCGACGTCAAGGGCCGGGAGGAGATCCTCAAGGTCCATGTCCGGAAAATCCCGCTGGCCGAGGACGTCGACCTGAAGGTCCTGGCCAGGTCCACCCCCGGCTTTTCCGGAGCCGACCTGGAAAACCTCGTCAACGAGGCCGCCCTGAACGGAGCCCGGCTCGGCCGGCAGGCCGTGATCATGAAGGACATGGAATACGCCAAGGACAAGGTCCTCATGGGCGTCGAGCGCAAGAGCATGATCATCAGCGAGGAGGAAAAAAGGAGCACGGCCTACCACGAGGCCGGCCACGCCCTCGTCGCCGCCCTCCTTCCCGAGGCCGACCCGATCCACAAGGTCACGATCATCCCCCGGGGCATGGCCCTGGGCGTCACCCAGCAGCTCCCCCTCGACGACCGCTACACCTACAGCAAGGACTACCTCGAGGCCCAGTTGTCGGTCCTTCTGGCCGGCCGGGTGGCCGAGACGCTCTTTCTCAACAAGACGACGACCGGGGCGGCCAACGATTTCGAGAAAGCGACCGAGATCGCCCGGCGGATGGTCTGCCAGTGGGGGATGAGCGACCTCGGCCCGCTGACGTTCGGCGAGCGGGACGACCTCATCTTCCTCGGGCGGGAGCTCACCGCCCACAAGAACTTCAGCGAGAAGACGGCCGAGCTGATCGACGAGGAAGTCAAGAAAATCGTCGGCCGAAACTACGCCCGCTCCGAGAAGCTCCTCGGCGGGCACCGCGACCACCTTCTGGCCATCGCCGCCCTTCTCCTGGAAAAGGAGGTCATCTCCTCCGACGAGATCAAGGCCGTCATCGAAGGCCGCCCCCTGGCCGATGAGCCTCCGTCCCCTCCAGCGCCGGCTCCTCCCCCCGTCCCCGTGAAGGACGAGGCCGCGGCCCCTCGGGCCGCCTCCCCGGCCAATCCCCGAACGGAGCCGGCCAAGGCTTGAAAGAGGCCGTGAGGAAAGAAGCCCTCTTCCGCGTCGGAGAGGCGAAACATATCCTCGGCCCCCGGACCTGGATCATGGGGGTTCTCAACGTCACCCCCGACTCGTTCTTTGACGGCGGCCAGCATCTCGATCCCGCGGCCGCCGTCGATCACGGCTGGGCTCTCCTCGAAGACGGCGCCGACATCCTCGACGTCGGCGGGGAAAGCTCGCGGCCCGGCTCCGACCCCGTCCCGGCCGAGGAGGAGCTCCGCCGGGTCATCCCCGTCATCAAGGCCCTGCGGCCGAGGACCGGGGCCCTTCTCTCGGTCGACACGACCAAGTTCGAGGTCGCTCGGGCGGCCCTCGAGGCCGGAGCCGACATCATCAACGACATCGGCTCGGCCGGCCTCGACCCCCGCCTCCTCTCCCTGGCCGCGGAGCGAAAGGCCGGCTTCGTCCTCATGCACATCAAGGGCGTCCCCAAGACGATGCAGATCCACCCGACCTACGAGGATGTCGTGGCCGAAGTCCGGGCGTTTCTCGAGGAAAAGCTCGTCGTCGCCGAAGCCTACGGATTGAACCGCGACCGGATCATCCTCGATCCCGGGATCGGCTTCGGGAAACGCCTCCAGGACAACCTCGAGCTCATCCGCAGGATCGAAGACCTGGCGAGCCTCGGCCGGCCCCTCCTCCTCGGCGTCTCCCGCAAGTCCTTCATCGGCAAGCTCCTGAACCTTCCCCCCGAGGAGCGCCTCGAGGGAACGATCGCCGCCGCCGTCCTGAGCCTGGCCCGGGGGGCCCACATCCTCCGCGTCCACGACGTCCGGGCCTTGCGGCGGGCCGCCCTCGTCGCCGACGCCGTCCTGGCCGAACCGGCCGCCGGATCTTCCGACGCCGAAGCGAGGACTCCCTATGTTCAGTGAGGTCCTGGCCGCCCTCCACCGGGCCACCCTCCGGGACTTCATCGACATCCTTCTCGTGGCCTTCATCCTCTACTCGTTCCTCCGGCTCATCCGGGAATCGCGGGCTTACCAGATGGCCGTCGGCCTGGGGCTCGTCGGCCTGTTCCTTCTGGCCACCCGCTGGCTGAAATTTACGGCCTCGAACTGGCTCATCGAGAACTTCGCCCCTTACCTCATCTTCGCCGTCATCGTCCTCTTCCAGCAGGAAATCCGCCGTTTCCTGACCGGCCTCGGAGCCCGGACGATCCGCAAGCCCCTGGCCCTGCGGTCGTTCAAGGAAAAACTCGAGGATCTCTGCCGGGCCGTCGAATACATGTCCCGGCGCAAGATCGGGGCCCTGATCGCGATCGAAAACGAGATCTCGCTCTCGGTCTACGCCGGCCGGGGGACGTCCGTCCGGGCCGACCTGTCCAAGGACCTCCTTGTCAGCATCTTTATGCCCCATTCCCCGCTCCACGACGGGGCGGTCATCATCCGCGGCAACCGGATCGAGGCCGCCGGCTGCCTCCTCCCCCTGCCCTCCTCCCATCAGATCCGGGCCGAGTTCCCGACCCGGACCCGCCACTTGGCGGCCATCGGCCTAACCCAGGAAACGGACGCGGCCGTGGTCGTCGTCAGCGAGGAATCGGGAGCGATCTCCCTGGGAACGCGAGGGGCCCTCCATGTCGTCCGCGACGCCGAGGACCTCGAAGCCCGCCTTCTGGAATTTCTAAGACGATGATCCGATTCCTGCGAGACCTCGTCCTTCACAATTGGGCCCTCAAGGTTTCCGCTTTGGTCCTGGCCTTTGTCCTTTGGCTGACCCTCATCCCCGAAGAAAAGACGTTCTCGGAGCGGACCCTGGTCGTCCCCCTCGAACGGAGGAACCTTCCGGCCGATTTCGAGCTCGTCGTTCCCCCGCCGTCGATGATCGACGTGACCGTTCGGGCCCGAAACCGGCTCATCAGCCAGCTGACCGAGAAAGACGTCCAGGCCGTGCTCAACCTCAGCCGGGCGCGCCTCGACCAGCAGGATTACCCCCTCAACCCGGACATGATCCTTGTCCCCTCAGGCGTCCAAGTCGTCCGGGTTTTCCCCAATACGATCAGGCTCCGTCTCGAGCGGAGCCTTCTGGCCCCCATGGACATTCAACTCGTCACGGTCGGCAAGGTCCACGAGGACTTCGTCCTGGCCAAGGCCGAGGTCATCCCCCCCCGGATCAACGTCCGGGGCCCCGAGAGCAAGTTCAAGGTCAAGGAAAAAGTCCGGACAAGCCCCGTCGACCTGACCGGCCTCGACCATTCGACGACGG
>VGJF01000133.1 GCA_016867585.1 Candidatus Aminicenantota bacterium
GAACTCTGGCCAACGCGGGCGTCAACCTCAGGGCCTTATCGGCTTACACGCAGGAGGACGAGGGGCATTTCCGCCTTCTGACCTCGGACCCGAAGAAGACGGAGTCCGCCCTCCGGACTCTCGGCTACAAGGTCAAATCCCGGAAGGTCGTGGCCGTCGAGGTCAGCGACCGGATCGGGGCCGGGGCCGAAATCGGCGCCCTCCTCGGCAACGCCGTCATCGACATCGAATACGCCTACGGCAGTTCGGCCGGCAAAGGCCATGCCCTTCTCCTCTTCCAGACGAACAACAACAAGAAGGCCTTCGAAACCCTCCGCTAGAATCCCGGTGGCCAAGCGTCGCCTCCTCGTCGTCACCTCCGACGTCCCGTTCGTCGAAGGCGGACATCTGACAATCGCCCGGAGCACGGTCCGGGCCCTCCGCGAGGCGGGCTGCGAGGCCGACCTCGTGCTGACCCCCCAGAATAGGTCCGGGCGCCAGTTTCGGGCTTATCTCGCCAACCGTTTCACGGACGTTGAGGTCGACGGCCTGGGCCGCCGGGTCGATCAAGTCATCTCATTGCGGTTCCCGTCCTATGCCGTCAAGCACCCCCGCCACGTCTCCTGGCTCAACCACCGCCTCCGGGAGTACTACGACCTCTGGCCCGTCCTCCGGCCTCAACTCGGCCGCCGTGCAATCGCCAAGGAGACCGTCCGCCGATTCCTCATCCACCGCCTCGATGCTTGGCTTCTCAAACGGAACGTGACCAAGGTCTACGCCCAGTCGGAGAACATCCGGAACCGCCTCCGGCGCTGGGGCCGGATCCCGGCCGAGGTCCTTTATCCTCCCCCGCCGCCGCGGGCCTACCGGACGGAAGCCTACGAGAACTTCGTCTTCGCCGTCTCCCGGCTGACCCCCCTCAAACGCCTAGATCTCCTTGTCGACGCCTTCCGCCATATCCGACACCCGGAGGTTGAGGCCGTCATCGTCGGAGACGGCCCGGAGCGGCCCGGCCTCGAACGTCGGATCAGCGCGGCCGGCCTGGAGCGGCGGATTCGCCTTCTCGGCCCGTCCGATGAAGAGACGGTCATGTCCCTCTACGGCCGCTGCCGGGCCGTTTTTTTCGCCCCTTGGGACGAGGACTATGGGTTTGTCACGGTCGAGGCCTTCGCCTCGGCCAAAGCCGTTCTGACGGGGACGGACAGCGGAGGGCCGACCGAGCTCGTCCGCGACGGGGAATCGGGATACATCGTTCCCCCCGAGCCTCGTCGGCTCGCCGAAAAAATCGACCTCCTGGCCGAATCGCCGGCCCTGGCCGAACGCCTGGGGACCCGGGGGAAAGAATCGATCTCGGGCCTGACTTGGCCGAAGACGGTCGCGAAGCTCCTCCTCCCTTAGGGGCGCGGGCCGCCCGAAAACGCCGATCGAGATCCGCCCTCTCCATGAAGCCGCCGATTTCAGGCGGGCGCGGATTTCGGGGGACATTTTGGGAGGGGGGAAAAGCGGTTGAAGTTTTTCCGCATCAGCGTATAATAGGAGCTCCCTATCGGGGAGTAGCGCAGCCTGGCTAGCGCACAGCGTTCGGGACGCTGGGGTCGTGGGTTCAAATCCCACCTCCCCGATCATGATTCCTCTCCCGGCCCTTCGACCCGAGGCCGAGGCGTACGTTCCCTCATGAAGCCGAATTTCGCGGCTCGGCTGAACGGGCGGTTCAGCTGGAGTCGAACCTTCACCGCCCTCCGCTACCCGAACTACCGTCTCTGGTTCTGGGGGCAGATGACGTCGCTGTTCGGAAGCTGGATGCAGATCACGGCCCAGGGATACCTGATGTACCAGCTGACCCGATCGCCGGCCCACCTCGGATACGTCGGGTTCGCGGCCGGCCTCCCGACCTGGCTGTTCATGCTCTACGCCGGCGTCGTCGCCGACCGGGTCCCTCGCCGCCGCCTCCTGATCGTCACCCAGACGGCGATGATGGTCCTGGCCTTCCTGACGGCCGCCCTGACCTTCGCCGACCTCATCCGGCCTTGGCATCTCATCGCCCTGGCTTTCGGCTTCGGGACGGCCAACGCTTTCGACGCCCCCGCCCGCCACGCCATCGTCAACGAGCTCGTCCCGACCGAGGACATGACCAACGCCATCGCCTTGAACTCGGCGATGTTCAACGCGGCCACGGCCGTCGGCCCGGCGGTCGGAGGGGTGACCTACGCCCTCCTCGGGCCGGGATGGTGTTTCGTCGTCAACGGCCTGTCCTTCATCGCCGTCATCGCCGCCCTGGCGGCCATGAAACTCGCTCCCTTTATCCGCCGGCCCGGCCGGAACTCGGTCCTTGGAGACCTCAAGGAAGGGGTCGGCTATGTCGCCGGCCACGGGCTCATCCGGACGATCATCGGCCTCGTGGCCGTCATCAGCCTGTTCGGTTTCGCCTTCGCGACCCTCGTCCCGGCCTGGGCGGTCAAAGTCCTCGGCGGCGACGCCATGACGAACGGGCTCCTTCACGGAACCCGGGGGTTGGGGGCCCTGGCCGCCGCCTTGGCGATCGCTTCGCTCGGGCGATTCCAATTCCGGGGGGCTCTCATCACCCTCGGCTCGATCGCTTTTCCCCTTCTCCTCATCCTTTTCGCCTTCGTCCGCTCGCCGGGGCCGGCCTATCTCGTCCTCTTCGGCGTCGGCTTCGCCCTCATCCTCGTCTTCAACCTGGCCAACGCGACCGTCCAGACGTTGACTCCGATCGAGCTCCGGGGCAGAGTCATGAGCATCTATTCCCTGACCTTTTTCGGCCTGATGCCGATCGGCGCCCTCCTCATCGGCTGGTCGGCTTCCCGGGCCGGAGAGCCGGCGGCCGTCATCATCAACGCCGCCCTGACGCTCGTCTACGCCCTCGTCGTCTTGGTCTTCTTTCCCCGCCTGCGGCGGCTTAAATAACCGCCCGTTTGACGCCCCGAGGATTGGGCCGCCGTCTCGTTCAACACGGGTCCGGTCAGGACCGGGGAGAAAATTCGACCTCGAAGGCCTCGGCATAGGGTTCGAGCAAGCCGAGGCGGGCGGCGCTGGCCCGGTTGACGCCGAGAATCCGGTCGTCGAAGCCGGTGCCCCGGGTGTGGAGGTTCCGGCGGTGTTGGGAGAGATGGAAGCGGAGAAGCTCGGCTTTCCATCGGGCGGCCTCCTCCCCGAAAGGGACGAACGCATCGTCGCGGGAAGAGACGGTCTTGGGGTCGCGGATGAGCATGGCGGCCATGGGCTTCGAGGCCTCCCGGGCGATCCGGCGCCGCCAGAAACAGGTCAGGCGATGGTCGGGATTCGTATCGTTGCCGTGAGGGAGAAAAACGAGGTCGGGGGCATCGGCCAGAATTCCCGCTTTGACCGCCTCGAAGGCAGCCGGATCGTCGAGGAGATAGCCGCCTTCTTCGGGCGGCCCCACCGGAAGCCGAAGAAACTCGGCCGCGCCGGCGGGGAGGCCGAAGAAGCGGAGGCTCCGGCGCTGCTCCTCCTCCCGGCAGGCGGCTTTGGCCTCGGGCGTCGGCGGGGAGCAGAACGAGTCCTCGACCCCGTTGGCGCTCGAACTCAGGACGAGAAGCCGGAGCCGACAGCCGCGCTCACGGAACAATCGAAGGGTCACGCCCGCGGCGTCGAAATCATCGGGATGGGGACCCAGGACGAGAATCCGGAGGCCCGGCGGGATCTCGGCCTCGTCGAGGCGGACGGGCCGCGGCCGGTCCAGGATCCCCGAGAGGACGGAGCGGTTCATGGAGACTTCAGCTCGACGAGGTCGTAAGCCCGGCTGCCCAATCCCAGGGCTTGGCCGCGGCTCAGCTGGACGGACCAATCGATGTCATATCCGGCCCGAAAGACATCCCGTCCGCCGCTCTTTTGAAGAACGAGGTCGGCCGAAGCCTGGTCCACGGCCACGGGATCGTCCGAGGCCAGGATCCCGATGTCTTCGACGAGGCGGGGCTGGTCCTTGGCCATGCAATCGCAGTCCTTGGTGACCTTGAGGAGGAAATTCAAACAACCGGCCTTGGCCCCGAAATGCCGTTTGACGAGAAACGCGTATTCGGCGACTTTTTCCTGGATCCGGCGGGTGTCATCGTCCCAGGCGACCTTGATCGCCCCGTATTTGCAGGCGACCATGCACTCCCCGCAGCCGAGGCATGTTTTCCCGTCGATGAGGACGCGGCCTTCGGCCCGGAGGATGGCGCCGGCCGGGCAGTATTCCAGGCAGAGTCCGCAGTCCCGGCAGCGTTTCGGACTGACCCGGGGATGGACGACGGAGTGCTGGTCGAGCTTGCCGGCCCGCGAGGCGCAGCCCATCCCGAGGTTCTTGATCGCCGCCCCGATCCCGGTTTGGACATGGCCGGTGACGTGGGTCAGGACGAGGAGGGCGTCGGAGGCCAGGATGGCCCCGGCGATTTTGGCCGACTTGACCCGGCCGGCCCGGCCTTCGGCCTCCCCCTTGTCCCGGCCGACCAGGCCGTCGGCGATGATGACCGGAAGGCCGACGATCTCGGGACGGAAACCGTGGCTCCAGGCGAGGCGGATGTGATCGACGGAGTTCGACCGCTCACCGACATACAAGGTGTTCGAGTCGGTCAGGAAAGCGCGCATCGTCTTTTTCTGGATCTCCTCGGCCGGACCGCGAAGCCAGGCCGATCGGATGAAGCCGGTGTTGCCCTTTTCCCCGAAGTGGATCTTCAAGGCGATGAAATCATCGGCCGTGAGCCTTCCCTGGAGACCCAGGGCGAGATAGGCCGCTCGGGCCTTCCCGCTCAAGACATCGGCCGGCTCGTCGGCCGAGGCCCGGAGAAAGAAAACGAGGCTTCGGGCCACGGGCTCAAGGCCTCAAGACGAGTTCGGCCGCCCGGAGGGACGATCCCTTCTCCACGGCCCGGCCGAGGGCGGCCAGCGTCCGCTCCATGGCCTCGAGGGCGAACAGGATTTGAGCGCCGGTCAGGTTCCCCATGTGGCCCATTCGGAAAACCCGGCCCGCCGTCTCGCCGAGGCCGCCGGCGACGACGACGCCGTTCTCGGCGTACCCCGCCCGGAAGGCCTTGTCCTCGATGCCTTCGGGATAGCGGACGACGGACAAGGTCTCCGCGAGGCACTCCCTCCGAGTGAAGGACGTGAAGCCGAGGCCCTCGAGGCCGGCTCGGACGGCCCGGGCGGCGAGGGCATGGCGGGCGAACCGGGCCTCCATCCCCTCCTCGATCATGATCCTGGTCGCCTCGGCGAAGGCCCGCATTTCGTTGACTCCGGGAGTCGAAAAGTATTTCGTCGGCTCCTTCATGATCGGCAGCCAGCGGAGGACGTCGGCGTAGTAAGCCGGAACGGCCGGCAGGCTGCGGCGCTTGGCCATGGCCCGCTCCGAAAACACATCGATGGCCAAACCCGGCGGGGCGCCGAAGCATTTCTGGGCGGCGGTCAGGACGACGTCGATCCCCCAATCGTCCATCCGCTCCTCGATGCCGCCCGTGGCGCAGACGCCGTCGACGACGTAGAGAAGGCCCGTCCCCTTGAGAATCTCGGCGTAGTCCTTGACCGGAGCGGAGGCGCCGGTGCTCGTGTCGACATGGGTGGCGGCGACGAGGGCGTATGATCCCGTCCGGACGGCCCGGGCGAGGTCCTCGGGGGGAACGACCGAGCCCCAGGGGCTGCGGAGGATGTCGAAGGGGACGCCGAAACTCTCGCAGATCTGGCCCATCCGGTCGCCGAAGTAGCCCTGGGAAAGGACGAGGACGCGCTCCTCCCGCGAGACGAGGTTGAGGAGGGCGATTTCCATGGAGAGCGTTCCGGCTCCGGCGACGATGAAAGGCTCTCCGGCGGCGCAGAAGACGATCTTTTTGAGATTCTCGAGGGCCAGGCTCAAGTCGGCGGCCGTCTCCGCCCCGACATGAGAGACCGTCGGCCGGGCCAGGGCGTCCAGGATTCTCGGAACGACGGGGCTCGGCCCCGGGATCAAAAGGAGCTTATCCAATGTTTCCGCCTCCTTGGCTCAGGTGGCAAAGTAGCCCGCCCGGTGGCTGATGCTCAATCCGGGGCTTTTCAACTTAACGGCGATGCGGCGAAAGGATCCGTCGGCTTTGTACTCCGCCGGCTTGTAGTAAACCAGGTAATAGGTTTCCGCGGCTTCCACGGCCCGCCGGAAGGCCGTGTCCGCCCGCGACGAACTCTCGCTCAGCCCTCCCGTCGCGGCGGCGACTTCGCGGAAAGCGCTGTAGATGTCTTCGGATTGCTCGACGAGGTCCATTCCGGTCGGATTCGGGTCGGTGATGTCCGTCCGGAGGACGGGCGGCTTGGTGATGAACAGAAAATGGATCGAGACCGAGGAATCGGAGAACGCCCTCTTGACGGCCTCGACATTGAAGCCGACATCCCGCCGGTGAAAATCGAACAGTTCCATATAGGAGAACGTCGTCTCCGGTTCGTTCATTCGGGTCATCAAATCGCGAAAATTGATTTTCGGGACGACCTCCTTCTGATAAAAGAGAAAGGCGACCTTCTGCCCTTCGCGGGATTTCAAGAGTCGGGCGAAGTCGAGGAGCCCCCGCTCATCGACCCAGCGGAGGTTTTCCAGCCGTTCGAGGGCCTGGCGATAGGCCATCAGCTTTTCCTCGACCGAAGCCTCTCCGCCCATGATCCGACCGAGCTCGCGGACCTGGTTGAGGTACTCCGAACTGCCGTGGAGGATATCCCGGCGCAGTTTCCCGAGAAGCTGGTCCTTGGCCTGAGCGCGGGTCAGCCTGGCCAGGGTTTCCTTTTTCATGGCGTAGGATCTCATGGGGGTGAAGACGATGAGGTCGTCGCCGGGGAGGAGGACGCTGTCAAAAAAGAAGGCCAGCGACCGTTCCAGCTCGGCCTGGTATTCCGCCATCTCGAAAAGGAGGATGAACGTCCGGCCGAGCGAAGGATTTTGGCCCGGGGCCCCCTCCCGCCGTTCGACGCTCCTTTTCCGGACAAGATACACGGCGTCGACGGTTTGTCGGGCGCCGTTTTCATACACCTCGAAGTCCTCGATCTTGAGGGTGTCGATGAAGGCCCCCCCTTTGTAAACCCGGACCGGGACTTCAATGTTGACGACCCGGACCTCGTGGGCGAGTTGCTGTCCGAAGGCCGCCGCGGCGGCGGCCAGGATGAGTCCGGCCAGGACCGCCGCTTGCCGTCCTCCTTGCCAAGGCTTCATTCCGACCTCCTTCGGCGAACCGATCGTCTTCGACCCGGCTTGCGTCGACAAAACCATTTTGCTATAATCCGGCCGAAAATCAAAATCCCGAGGGAGGTCCTTATGGGCAAGTACTTAGCCATCATCGGAGGACTCGTCGCCATCGCCGGCGGAATCGTCCTCGTCGCCTTCGTCTGGTGGATCCCGTTCGTCTGGTTGGTCAAAGCCTGCATTCCTCCCGTCCTGTTCTTCGGCGGCCTGATCGCCCTCATCGCCGGCATCAGCAGCGTCAAGGACGCGGCCAGGACAAAACAGCTCGAAGCCGAAGCGAAGGCCGAGGAAGACAAGAAAGCCTGACGACTTCCGGCCGGGCCGCGGTGTGGCGTGTCGCACGTCGGCCTTTCCCTGTTGGCCCTGGCCTTGTCCTTTTTCAGTTCCCTCTCGAGGGACATCCAGAACGCCTTCCTCAACAATGATCCGAACGGCCTGAGAACGCTCCTCGAGCCCGGGTCCTATCTGCAAGTTTCCCTTCCTCCGCCGCTCGGATTTTCGGACCTCGTCTCCGACGAGCAGGCCCATCTCCTTTTCGTTCGGACGTTTGCCGAAGCCAAGACGACGGGCTTTTATCCCGAAGGCGGCATCTTCAGGACGCTTTCCCGGGGGCGCCTCATTTTCCGGGCCCGTTGGGAATTCTTGACCGCCGACGGCACGCCGGGAGCGTTTCGGATTTTTTGCCAGGTCAAGGCCCGGCCTCCGTCCCGGGCCGGAAAGGGGTTCTGGAAAATCACGGGGATCCGGGCCGACCCGATCAGGACGGGAGCCCCGTGAAGCGATCCCGATCGGGCCGCGGCGCCCTTCGGCCCGCCCTGCTGGCAACGGCCGCGGCGGCCGCGATGTGCGGACTGTTGTCCGTCCTCCTCCCGGGGCTCATGACGGCCGGCCACGAGGAGCGGTCCCTGAAAAAGCTCAGGAGCCAGGCCGCCGCGATCCAGAGAGAATTCGCGGCCTTGGCCCGGGCGGCCGAGAGGAAGCTCGATGCCCTGACCCTCCCCGCCTTTCCGTCCGCTCCCGAACTCCAGTTCGCCAAATTGAAGGACCTCGCCCTTGACCTGGACGTCGAGGGCGCGGCTGTTTACGGAACCGACCGGCGCCTCCGCCTCTGGCTCGGCCGGGTCCTCAACCTCGAGGACATGTTCTTCGGCCCCAGCCCGGCCCTGACCCCTTCCGCCCGGCCCAAAATGATCCTCGTCCGGGAGAAAGCTTCGGACGTCCTGGCCCTGATCCACCAGACGGAAACGCAAGAGATCGTCGCCGTCTACCGGCTTCTGGCCTTCAACCCGGAATGGCAATCTTCCCATCTCAGGGAATACAGCTTTCTTCCAACCCGGCTCCGGCTGGGAGTTCGTATCTCTTTTTGGGATTTCCGGGAGAACATCTCCGTCTTCGAAAGATTCTTCGCCCTCAACAAGGATGAACATCTCGGCCGGCCCGGACGGTCCGGGGAAGTCCGGAACCTGACCTTCCCCCTCCGAACCCAGGAGGGCCGCCTCCTGGCCCATGTTTCCTTGAGTTCGCGGACCCGGGCCGCGACCCGGCTTGCGGCCCGGGAGAGCCTCCTGTTCGCCGCCTGCCTGGCCGCCGCCGCGGCTCTCCTTCTCTTGATGGTGTTCATCGTCCGACGGCCGGCCTTCCGGGAAAAACGGCGGGGAACGGCTCTCGCCCTCTTGGCCGTCCTGGCGGCCTTGCGGATTCTCTGCCTTCCTCTCAGTCGGCTCGGGCCCGCCCGCAACTCCCGCCTTTTCTCTCCCGCCCAGGCCGGATTCATTTCCCTCGACCGGTTGACGAGCTCGCCGGCCGACATCTTCCTGACGTGCCTTCTGGGATTCGCCTTGGCCGTCCTCATCGCCCTTTTCTCCTTCCCCAAGACGGCCGGGGAACGAACCTCGGGCCTTCCGTCGAGGGGCCGCCGAGCCGCGGCCGGACTTCTGTTCGCCGCCGGGCCCG
>VGJF01000134.1 GCA_016867585.1 Candidatus Aminicenantota bacterium
TCAAGGTCGTCGAGAAAAAAAGACTGCCGCCCCCGCCCTATATCACCAGCACCCTCCAGCAGGACGCCTTCCGCCTCCTCCGTTACCCGGTCAAGCGGACGATGTCCATCGCCCAGAAGCTCTACGAAGGGCTGCCGATCGGCGAACGGGGACCCGTCGGCCTCATCACCTACATGCGCACCGACTCGGTCCGGGTCTCGGCCGAGGCCCAGGCCTGGGCCAAGCGCTGCATCGAGGAGAAGCACTCTCCCCGCCATGCCCCTCCCCGCCCGCCGGTCTACAAAAACAAGAGCCAGGCCCAGGACGCCCACGAGGCCATCCGCCCGACGACCTGCGAGCTGTCTCCGGAGGCCGTCGCCCCCTTCCTCAAGCGCGAGGAGCTGGCCCTCTACAGGCTCATTTGGACGAGGTTCCTGGCCTCGCAGATGAGCCCGGCCGTCGTCGAGGAGACGGCCTTCGAGATTTCCGCCGGCCGATGCCTCCTGACGGCCAAGGGCGAAGTCGTGAAGTTCGAGGGCTTCTGGGCCCTCTACCCCAACCGGGAAAACGGAGAGAAGGAGACCTTGCCGCCGGCCAAGGCCGGGGAACGGCTCTCCCTGGCGGACCTGGAGAGCAAACAGAGCTTCACCCAGCCGCCGCCGCGCTACACCGAAGGGACCCTGGTCAAGGAGCTCGAGGCCAAGGGGATCGGGCGCCCGTCGACCTACGCCCCGATCATCGCCACCCTCCAGGACCGGACCTACGTCGTCCGGGACGAGGGCAAGTTCAAGCCCACCCAGCTCGGGATTTTCGTGACCGACTTCCTGGTCCAGATTTTCCCCGACCTCATGGAGGTCCGGTTCACGGCCGGGATGGAGGAGGAGCTGGACAAGATCGAGGAAGGCCGGGCCGACTGGGTCGCCTCGCTCCGGGACTTCTACGGCCGGCTCGACAAGGACCTCAAGAACGGGGCCAAGGCCGAGAGCGTCAAGGCGACGGGGATCCCCCTTGACGAGAAATGCCCCCGGTGCGGCCGGCCGCTCGTCATCAAGTCCGGCCGCTACGGCCGGTTCAAGGCCTGCTCCGGCTATCCCGAGTGCGGATTCAAGGAGAACCTCGTCAAGAAGGAAGTCGTCCCCCTCGAGGAGACGTGCCCCGAGTGCGGGGCGGGCCTCGTCCAGCGGGGCGGCCGCTTCGGCCTCTTCGTCTCCTGCTCGACTTACCCGAAGTGCAAGTACATCAAGAAGGAGAAGCCGGAGGAGACGGGACTCGCCTGCCCGAAAGCCTGCGGGGGGACGATCCTCAAGCGCAAGACGCGGCGGGGCCGGTTCTTCTACGGCTGCAGCAGCTTCCCGAAATGCCGATTCGCGACCTGGGACGAGCCGCTCAAGGAGCCTTGCCCGAAGTGCGGAAAGCCTTTCGTCCTCCGCCGATCGACCAAGAAGGACGGGACCTACCGACACTGCGCCGACGAGGCCTGCGGCTGGCGCGAACCGGGAGAGCCCGGCCATGCGCAAAGAGCTTGACGCCTTCCTGGAATACCTGAAGCACGAGCGGAACGCCTCGCCGGCGACCGTTTCCGGCTACAGGATCGATCTCTCCCAGCTGGCGGCCTATCTCGAAGCCCGGAAGATCGGGCTCCGCCGGGTGGACAACGTCGTCCTGCGGGGATTCCTCCTCGAGCTTCACCGGAAGCCGGTCGCCAAATCCTCGGCGGCCCGGAAGCTGGCCGCCGTCCGGTCGTTCTTCCAATTCTGCCTCAAGCGCCGGCTCGTCGACGACAACCCGGCCAAGATCGTGGCCACGCCGAGGCTCGACAAGCCCGTCCCCGGCTTCCTCAGCGAGGAGGAAATGGGGGTCTTTCTCGAGCTCCCGGGTCCGGGGGACAGGATGGGCCGGCGCGACCGGGCCATCCTGGAGCTGTTCTACGCCACGGGCATCCGGGTCGGCGAACTCGTTTCGGTCGACCTCTCCGATTTGAGCCTGGCGGAGCGGATGATCCGGGTCCGGGGCAAGGGAAAAAAGGAGAGGCTCGTGCCTTTCGGGCGGAAGGCCGCCGAAGGCCTCGAGGCTTATCTGGCGGAAAGGGCCGGCCTGTCGGAAAAAGGGGGGGAGCCCTCGGCCCTGTTCCTGAATTACCGCGGGAGGCGGATCACGAGCCGGTCGGTCGAGCGGCTCGTGGCCAAGTACATCCGAAGGACGGCCGTCCGGCGGAAGATCAGCCCCCATTCGCTCCGCCATTCGTTCGCCTCCCACCTCCTCGGGCGGGGGGCCGACCTCCGGGTCATCCAAGAGCTCCTCGGGCACGAGAGCCTGGCCACGACCCAGAAATACACCCACATCGACCTCAAGCAGATGCTGGAGACCTACCGCAAGAGCCATCCCCGGGCCTGAGCCCGCGGGGGCGGCGAATCCGTTCCCGGACCCCGGGACGGGACGGGCCGTCAACGCCGCTTGATCGGCCCGATGGCTTTGAGTCAACGAGAGTTTTCTCCGGTCGGACGATCCCGCCGCGATGTCGTTGATGGGCAACGAATAAGGGAAGCGGAGGGCCTGGCATGCCTCTTGCGTTTCAGGAAGCCGAAAGGAGGCTTCCCATGAGAAGCGTTTTTCGGAAAAGCACGGCCCTGGCCGTCCTGGCGGTCTTCCTCCTTGTTCCGGTCTTCGCCCAGCAAGGACAGCAGAGCCAGCAGAGCCAGCAGAGCCGGACGGAGACCCAGACCCAGGCCGGCAAAACGTCCGGGGAGAAAGTCAACCTCAACACGGCCCGGCTCGACGAGCTGCAGAAGCTGCCCCGGATCGGGCCCAAGGTCGCCCAGCGGATCATCGACTTCCGCAAGGAGAACGGCGCCTTCAAGAGAGTCGAAGACCTCATGAAGGTCAAGGGGATCGGGGAGAAGCTCTTCCTCCAGATCAAGAACCTGATCGCCGTCTAGGGCCGGCGGCCGGAGGGCGGCGGGGGGCCGGAGGACGGTCTCCCCGCCGCCGCTTCGGCGGGCGGCCGCGGAGGAAAGCGGACATTACGGCCAGGGCCCGGCCCCGGTGGCTGACCGCGTTCTTGGCCCGGGGGGAGACCTGGCCGAAGGTCTTCCGGAAGGGATGGTAGTAGAAGATCGGGTCGTAGCCGAACCCGCGCGAGCCGACTTCTTCCCGGGCGATCGTCCCTCGGACGACGCCCCGGACGACCTTGAGGATTTTGCCGTCCCGGGCCAGGGCCATCCAGGAGACGAATCTTCCCCGCCGCCGCTCCCGGGAAAAGCCGCGGAGAAGACGGAGGGTTTTACGGTTGTTGGAGGCGTCGTCCGCGCCGCTCCCCGCGAAGCGGGCCGAACGGACGCCGGGGGCTCCGTCCAAGGCCGCGACTTCGAGGCCCGAGTCCTCGGCCAGGGTCAGAAGGCCCGTCCGGCGGCTGTAGAAAAGAGCCTTTCGCCGCGCGTTTTCGGCGAAAGAGACCTCTCCCTCGCGGCAGACTCCCAGAGGTCCGACATCGCCGAGGGTGACGATCTCGTAGGGGACGCCGCGAAGTCCGGCGGCGATCTCGGCGGCCTTTCCCTTGTTGGTCGTGGCGATGAGGAGGCGGGGGCGCTCAGGTTTCACGGCGGTTCATCGGCCCAAGGCGTCCCGGAAATAGGACAGGACGAAGAGGGCCAGGAGAAAGAGGGCGAACAGGGCGTATTTGGGCCGGACGAGAAGCTTCTCCGGCTCTTCCATGACTTCGTCCTCGCGGAGCGTCTTGCGAAAGATGAGGAAGAAGAAGACGACGAGAAAGGGGGCGATGAGAAGGAAGGTCTGGAGCTTGAAGGCGTAGGCGATGTGGAAGAAGGCGGCCAGGGAGATCGAGGCGCTGAGGATCATCCCGACAAGCAGCGACCGGCGGCCGTAGCGGTGGTGGGAGGCCCGGTAATCGCCGGCCTTGTCCTTGAGAAACCGGAATTCGCTCAGCCGCTTGGCGACCATCAGAAAATTGCCGAAGGCCCACCAGCTGAGGAGCATGCTCGGGGGGGGGAACGAAGGGGGGGCGGCGAAGGCGAACCATCCGATGAGGAAGCGGATCGGATTGTTGGCCGACTCGGAGATGGCGTCGAGAAAGGGGATGTCCTTGGTCCGGACGGGCCGGACATTGTAGACGAACCCGGCGGCGAGGAGAGAGGCCAGGGAGAGGAGAAAGGCTAGATCGAAAAGGGCCAGGGAGGCCCCCAGCGAGAGGAGGACCAGCCCGAGGCCGAGCAGGGCGAAAGGGCCTTTCCGGATGTCGCCGCTGACCAGGGGCCGCAGGCGCTTGGTGGGATGATGGATGTCGTAGGGGAGGTCGACGATCTCGTTGACGATGTAATTGGCCGTCGAGATTCCCCAGGTCAGGAGGAAGGCCACCGCGCTCCGCCCGGCGAGGCCGCCGAGCCCGAAGCGGGCCGGGACGCCGCGGTGGAGGAAGACATAAGCCGCGCTGCCGAGGAAAATGGCCAGACTCCGGGGCCAGCGCTCGAGGCGCAGGGCTCGGAGATAGGCCGTCATCGGGCGGGGTCCTGTTCCTTGGCGGCGTAGACTTCGAAAGAATCGCCCAGGGCCAATTTTATCCGAACGCCCTTCAAAAAAGAAGCGAACCGGGCGGACTCGAGGAGGCCGGCGAAGGCCCGGCCCCGGGAGAGAAGATAATGGAGGCTGAACGTCCAGGCGTAGCGGCGCCAGGACAGGATCCGGAACCCGGCCTCCGCAAGAAGGCGCCGCAGGCTCCGGGAGCTGAAGTAAGCCAGATGCCCCGGCCGGAGATGCCACCATCGCCGGCCGGCGGCCCGGGCGGCGAGGCTGTGGATGTTGGGCGTGACGATAACGAGCGCTCCGCCGGGGGCCAGGATCCGGAAAGCCCGTCCGACCGCCTCGCGCGGACGGGGAGTGTGCTCGATGAGGTCGACCATGGTCACGGCCTGATAGCGGTTTTCGGGAAGCTCGGCCTCCAGAAAGTCGCCCCGGCGGAGCGCGAGGCCGTATTTCGCCTCGGCCCTCCGGACGGCCCAGAGGCTCGGCTCGATGCCGTCGACCTTCCAACCCCGGCGCCGGGCCAGGTCGCCCAGGATGCCCGTCGCCGCGCCCACGTCGAAAAGCTCTCCCCGGGCCGGCCGGAGCTTGTCCAGCCGGTCGAGGATGGACTCGAAATTCCGGGATCGCCCGACCGCTTCCTGATCATAAAGAGGGTCTTCGACCCGGCCGTAGAGGGACAGGAGGAATTCGGGCGACGGATACGGGTCGGCGAAGAGGTGACGGCAGTCGAGGCAGAGGCTCAGATCCCAGGTCGCCCCGTACTCGCGGTCGGTGATTTTGACCTGATCCGCCCGCAGAGCGGCGGCCTCCAGCGTCCCCTTTCGGAAGGCCCGGAAGCGGCGCCCGAGGCAGACCGGGCAGCGTTCGGCCCGGAGGGCCTTATCCAAGTCCGGCCCCGAGGGCCCGGCGGACGACGCCCCGGATGTCTTCGGGGGCGAACGGCTTCATCAGGAAATCGAACGCCCCCATGTGGGACGCCTCCCGGGCGGCTTTGCTCGTCGGGTAGCCGGTGACGATGATGACCGGCGTCGGCCTCCCCCGGTCGCGGAGAATTTTCAGGACGTCGAGGCCGCTGAGGCCCGGCATCATGAGGTCGCAGATGATCGCCGCGTACCCGCCGTCCTCGATCTTTCTCAAGGCCTCCTCGCCGCTCTGGGAGGAGTCGATCTCGTATCCCTCGCCGGCCAGGGCCAGGCCGAGGCTGTGGCAGACGGTTTTCTCGTCGTCGACGATCAGGATTTTCGGCGTCGGTCGGGACATGGGCGCTCCTTCTTGGCCTCATGATATCCGAATCGCCGGCCGAACGGAAGGGCGGCCGACGCTCAGGCGGCCGGGCCGGGCGGGCGTTTGACAGGCCGGCCGGCCTGTGTTAAATGATATAGTCTATTGTTTTAGTCGACTAAAGGACGCGGCCGATGCGGCTTTCGACCAAGGGCGAGTACGCCAGCCGGACGATGCTCGAGCTCGCCGTCCGGCACGGCGGCCCCGCCCTCCACATCGCGGAGATTTCCCGGGCCCAGGGCATTCCCGCCCGCTTCCTCGGCCAGATCCTCCTTCAGCTCAAAAGGGCCGGATACCTTCGGAGCCGGAAAGGGCCGAACGGCGGCTACACCCTGGCCAGGCCGCCGAAGGAGATTTCCGTGGCCGAGGTCATCCGGGTCATGGACGGCCCCCTGGCGCCGATCGACTGCGTCAGCGTCACGGCCCGCGAGCGCTGCCCCCGGGAGCGGACGTGCGGCCTGAAGAGCCTCTGGAAGGAAACCCGGGATGCCGTCACCGGGATCCTCGAGGGGACGACGTTCGCCGACCTGGCCGGGAGGACGGGCCCGGCGCCGAGGGCGAAAGCGCCCGGCCGGCGGAAAGCGGGGAGGCGATGACGCCCGGCCGGCGGAGGCTTGCGGCCGGCCTCGCTTTGGCCGGATGGGCCGGGGCCGCGGGAGCCTGCCGGAGAACGCCCGAGGCCCGACTGGAGGGGACGGTGACGCTTTTGGGGGCTTGGGCCCTCTATCCCATGGCCTTGAAATGGGGGGAGGAGTTTCACAAGGCCCATCCGCAAATCACGATCGATGTCCAGGCCGGCGGGGCCGGAAAGGGCGTCGCCGACGTCCTCTCGGGAATGGTCGACCTGGGGATGGTCTCGCGCGATATCCGCCCCGAGGAAGTCGCCCGCGGCCCCCGGCCTTTCGCCGTGACCAAGGACGCGGTCGTGGCCATGGTCAGCGCGGACAATCCTTTTCTCCGGGAGATCCGGGCCAAGGGACTGACTCCCGCCGCGCTCCGGGACGTCTGGATCGGCGGCCGTCCGTCCGAGTGGGGCCGGCTGCTCGGCCTCCCGGCCAGGGAGTCCGTCCATGTTTTCACCCGCTCGGACGCCTGCGGAGCGGCCGAGACGTGGGCCGCTTTTCTCGGCGGCCGCCAGGAGGATTTGGCCGGGGTCGGGGTTTACGGCGACCCGGGGCTGGCCGACGCCGTCCGCCGCGATCCCCTTGGGATCGGCTACAACAACGTCAATTTCGCCTACGATGCCGGCACGCTCCGGCCGGTCGCCGGCCTGGCCGTCGTCCCCATCGACCTCGACGGAAGCGGGTCGGTCGAGCCGGGCGAGTCGTTCTACGGAACGCGGGGCGAACTCACGGCCGCGATCGCGGCCGGGTCCTATCCCTCCCCGCCGGCCTGCGACCTCTATCTTGTCGCCAGGGGGAAGCCCTCCCGGCCGGCCGTCATCGAGTTCCTGGCCTGGGTGTTGACCGAGGGCCAGGCCTTCGTCCCCGAGGCCGGCTACATCCGCCTCGGCCCGGACAAGCTGGCCGAAGGCTTGCGCCTCCTCGGACGATGAGGCGGAGATGAGACCGAAGAGGACGGGCCGTCTTCTTCGGGACGCCCTGGCCCGCCGGTCCATGTTTCTCCTCACGGCCGCGCCCCCCGTCCTCGTCGTCCTCATTTTCCTGGCTCTGGCCGGGAAATCGCGGGCCGTCCTGGCCGTGAATTCGTTCGCCGACGTCCTCTTCGGCGCGTCCTGGCACCCGTTTCAAGGCGCCTTCGGCCTCCTCCCCTTTCTCGCCGGAACGCTCTGGGTGACCTTGGCGGCCATGGCCTTGGCCGTGCCCGTCTCGCTCCTGGCCGCCGTTTACCTCTCCGAATACGCTGCCCGGAAAGTCCGGGCGGCGACCCGGCCGGTCGTCGACTTCCTGGCCGGGATCCCGTCGGTCGTTTTCGGGGTCTGGGGGACGCTCATGATCGTCCCCTTCGTCCGGGTGTTGGCGCCCCTCTTCGGGGCCGAATCTTCCGGCTATTCCGTCCTCGCCGGGGCAATCGTCCTGGCGATCATGGTCTTCCCGACGATCATCCACGTCGCCCTGGAGGTCTTCGCCGCGGTGCCCCAGTCGCTCCGCGACGCGTCGCTGGCCCTCGGGGCGACGCCGTGGGAGACGACGAAGCACGTCGTCCTCCGCAAGGGCCTGGCCGGCATCGTCGCCGCCGTCGTCCTCGGGCTGTCCCGGGCCTTCGGGGAGACGATGGCCGTCCTCATGGTCGTCGGGAACGTCGCCCGGCCGCCCCGGTCGCTCTTCGACAGCGCTTATCCCCTCCCGGCCCTGATCGCCAACAACTACGGGGAAATGATGAGCCTCCCCCTTTACGATTCGGCCCTGATGCTCGCCGCCCTCGTCCTTCTTTCGGTCGTCGTCGTCTTCAGCGTCGGGGCCCGTCTGGTCCTCGTCCGGGCGGAGAGAAAGGCGGAGTGATGGGGTTCCGGCGGCGGCTATTATCTCGGGAAGGAGGGCGGCATCCTGAACGCCATCGTCGGGTCGCTCCTTCTCGCCTCGGGAGCGACGATCCTGGCCCTTCTCTTCAGCCTGCCGATCGCCCTCTACCTGAACATCTACCGCCGCCGGGGGTCGCGGTTCGCCGTCCTGACCCGCTTCGCTCTCGACGTCCTGTGGGGGGTCCCGTCGATCGTCTACGGCGCCTTCGGGTTCATCCTCATGGTCTTTCTCGGCCTCCGGGCCTCGCTCCTGGCCGGGATCATCACCGTCGCCCTCCTCGAGCTCCCGATCATGGCCCGGGCCATGGACGAGGTCGTCCGGCTCGTCCCCCCGGCCTTCCGGGACGCGTCGTTTTCGGTCGGGGCGACGAAGTTCGAAACGGCCTTCCGGATCATCGTCCGGCAAACCCTCCCGGGGATCCTCACCGCCGTCCTCATCGCTTTCGGGCGGGGGATCGGCGACGCCGCCTCGGTCATCTTCACGGCCGGGTTCACCGACCGGGTGCCGACCTCGCTCCTCCAGCCGGCGGCGACCCTCCCCTTGGCCATCTTCTTCCAGCTCGGCACGCCGGTCGCGGAGGTCCAGCAGCGGGCCTACGCCTCGGCGGCCGTCCTGACGGTCATCATCCTGGCGATCAGCCTGGCGGCCCGATGGATCGGCCGCCGGTACACGAAACACACGGTCCGATGATGGACGCGACGAGCCATATCTCGATCCGGAACCTCAGCGTTTCCTTCGGCGGCCAGCCCGTCCTCAAGGGCGTTTCGCTCGACATCCCCGACCGCAAGATCACGGTCGTCATCGGACCGTCGGGGTGCGGCAAGACGACCCTCCT
>VGJF01000135.1 GCA_016867585.1 Candidatus Aminicenantota bacterium
GGCTGGGGATGCTGTGGAGACTGGTCCCCGACACCCTCGATTTCGTCTTGACCATGGGGCCGGCGTTTTCTCTGATCGGCGAACCCTGGAAGGTCGTCTTCCTGGCCAACGCCTTGGCCAACGTCCATCTCGGCCCGGCCGTGTTCCTCGGGGCCGGTCTCGGCTACAGCACCAAGGAGCAGGCGGTCCGCAAGAACGGCCTCGATTTCGTCGGCCAGTTCGGCGTCAACATCTTCAACACCTATCGGACCGCGGGCTCGATCTTCGCCGAATTCCGGATGCCGATCCTGACCGCGGACCGGCCGTTCGACGACCATCACAAGCTCCTCCTCGGATTCCGCTACATCTTCTGAGCAAAGGCGATTCGAAAGGCCGGGGAAGCGTTTTCCCGGCCTTTTTTTTCAGATGCGCATTGTCATCATCGGCGCCGACGGGCAACTGGGGACGGACCTCTGCGGCGCCTTCAGGGGGGAATCGGTCTTTCCCCTCTTTTGGCCCGCCTTTGACGTCACCCGCCGGCTTCCGGCGGCGAGGACGCTGGCCGCCCTCCAGCCCGACGTCGTCGTCAACACGTCCGCTTTCCACCGGGTCGACGAATGCGAGGAGGCCGTTGGACCGGCCTTCGAGGTCAACGCCTTCGCCGTCCGGGATTTGGCCCGACTGTGCCGGGAGCTGGGAGCGGTCTTCGTCCATTTCAGCACGGATTACGTTTTCGACGGGCGAAAACGAACCCCCTACATCGAGGAGGACCGGCCGGCGCCGCTCAGCGTCTATGGGGCTTCCAAGCTCGCCGGCGAGCTCTTCGTCCAGGCCTATGCCGAGGGGTTCTACATCGTCCGGACATGCGGCCTCTTCGGTTTGGCGGGCTGCCGGGAAAAGGGGGCGAACTTCGTCGAAACGATGCTCCGCCTCGAACGGAGCGGGCGGCGGCCCATCCGGGTCGTCGACGATCAAATCGTCACCCCGACGGCGACGGCCGAACTGGCCGTCCGCGTCGCGGCTCTCGTCCGGACGGGGGCCTTCGGGGTTTATCACATGACCAACGAAGGGGCCTGCAGCTGGTTTGAGTTCGCCCGGACGATCTTCGGCCTCCTCGGGAGGGAGGTCGAGGTCGAGGGCGTGAGTACCCAAACGTTCGGGGCGAAAGCCCGCCGCCCGGCCTATTCCGTCCTCGAGAATCGGAGGATGCAGGCCCTCGGTCTGGACGCCTTTTCCCCTTGGGACGCGGCCTTGGGCGGATATCTCCGGGCGAAGGGCTTTTCCGTCAGAGGCTGAGGCCGACTATCCGGCCAGCTTGCCGAGCTTGGCCAGCTCCTCGTTGTAGTACTTCCGGTAGAGGATCTCCCACTCGCGGCTGCCTTCTTCGATGACTTTTTTCTGGGTTTGGATCTTCTCGACGGCCTTCTTGTCGATCTGTTCGTAGAGCCGCATTTCGTCCTCGATCGCCCGGACGATCGTCAGACGGATTTCATTCGCGTCGTCGAGAAACTCGACATGGTCGTTTCGGGAAAGGACTTCGAGGATCCGCTTCGAAAGGAAGTTGATTTTTTCGCGCGACAGGCGGCTGCTCACAGGACGATATTCCTTTCCTTGGCCAGCTTGGTCTTGATCATCCGGAACATCGTCTGGTATTCGATGTTCTCCCGCCGGATTTTCTCCATGTGCTGGCTCAATATCTCCCGGACCTCCTGGTCAAGCTGGTCCTCTTTCTGGAATTCCTCGGTGAGGAGAACGATAAGCTGTTCGAGAAGCTCGTCCTTATCCTCGAGGAGCACCTTCCCGTCCTTCTGGAGACCGCGGACGATGATGAAGGCCAGGTGCTCGATTTGATTCTTATTCAGCCTCATAACCGCCATACCATACACTAGCCCAGGCGAAATTTCAAGAAGTCGGGGAGGTCCGAGGGCCGACCTCCCTCCAGAGGACGCGGCCGGGCCGCGGGCATTCGGGGCGGGGCGAAAAGCGCCTCGCGGTCAGACGAGGACGATGAAGGGGGCGAGGGTTTGGCCGTCGGGGCGGAGGCGGGCTAAGGCGGCCAAACGGCCGTCGGGGCCGAAAAGCCGGACCGCGGAGGCTTGGGGCGGCGCCGTCCGGACGGGTGCTCCGGCCTCCTTCCCCGCGGCCTCGGCCGGAACGGGCCGTCCGTCGGCGACGCGTTCCAAGGCCTCGGGGGTGAGATCGACCCTCGGCAACTCGGGGAGAAGGTGTTCGACCGGAATCACGGCTTCGGCCGCGCGCCCGTCCCGGGCCAGCCGGGCGAGGGCGGCGGGGGAATGGGCCTGGGTCAGGAGGAAAGGCCCGACCGTCGTCCGGACCAGTTCGGCGAGATAGGCCCCGCCTCCGAGGGCCTCTCCCAAATCATGGGCCAGGGAGCGGACATACGTTCCGGCCGAGCAGTCGACCTCGAAATGGAGATCGGGCGGATCATAAGCCCGCAGAGAGAACCGGCGGATTTCCACCCGGCAGGTTTTCCGTTCGACTTCCTCGCGGCGGCGGGCATAGGCGTAATACGGCCGGCCGCGGTGCTTCTTGGCCGAATACGGGGGAACGGTTTGGAGGATGCGGCCGGTCAGACGATCCATGGCCGAACGAACAGCCTCGGCGCCGGGCCACGGGGCGGTTTCCGTCCCAGGCCGCAGCGTCCCCGTCCGGTCGTACGTGTCGGTTGCCGCGCCGAGGCGGATGCGACCGACATAGGTCTTGTCCGAAGCGCTGAAAAACGGGAAGAGACGGACGGCTTTCCCGACTCCGGCCAGGAGCAGTCCGGAAGCGAAGGGGTCAAGGCTGCCGAAATGCCCGACCTTCCGGAGGCCCAGGATCCGTCGAAGCCGGGCGATGATATCGTGGGACGTCGGCCCCTCGCTCTTGTAGACGAGAAGCAGGCCGTCCATCGTCAGCCCGGCCGGTCGGCCCGCCAGCCTTTTTCGTCCAGGATCCGTTCGACGAGGGCGGGGACCTCGGCCGCGAGGCGGGCGAAGGGGCCATGGACGGTGAAGCCGGCGGCGTGGGCATGACCGCCGCCGCCGAATCTCTCGGCGATGGCCGCGGCGTGGGCTTCGCCCTTGGATCGGAGGCTGACCCGGAAGACCTCGTCTTCGACCTCTTTGAAGAACAAGACGATGGACACGCCCCGGATCGAACGAACGAGGGTCGTGATGTCCTCGGTGTCGACCTCGGCCGAGCCGAAGGGGCGGAGATCGTCCCGGGACATCCGGATGAGGGCGAGATCCCCCCGGGCGCTCATCGTCAGGGTCGAAATGACGCGGCCGAGAAGCCGGATCTTTTCGGGGGTATGGTTGTGGAACAAGGCTTCGCTCGTGGCGATGGGATTCGCGCCGGCGAGGACGAGGGCATGGCAGGCATCGAACGCCCTGGCCGTCGTGTTGGAAAACTGGAAGGAGCCCGTGTCCGAGACGATGGCGCAGTAGAGATGGCCGGCCGTCGACGGCGAAAGGGGAGTCCCCAGCCGCTGGCACAACCTCAGGGCCATCTCCCCGACGGCCGGGGCCTCGGGGTCGACCCAGTTGATGTCCGCGTATCGGGCGTTGGAATAGTGATGATCGATGTTGATCGTGAAGGCGCCGTCGAGATGCTCCTGGCCGGATCGGGAGACGTCGGCGCATTCGAGGAGGATGACGGCGTCATGGAGGCCAGCCGGGATCTGGCCGATCCGGATGCGGTCCAGGGCCGGGAAATTCCGGAACGGATAAGGCGTCGGATCGGCGTTGACAAGGTCGACGGCCAGGCCCATCTTCTCAAAAGCCTCGGCCAGCCCGAGGCTCGTGCAGAGGGAATCCCCGTCGGGCCGCAGGTGGTTCGTGACGGCCAACCTTCGGCAGCCCAGGATTTTTTGAGCGATGCGATCAATGGCCGCGTCCATGGTCTTTGTTCGAGGCGTCCAAGAGGTCGTCGATCCGTTCGACCGCGGCGGCGCCCGGATCGAGCCGAAAAATAAGCGCCGGATTATACTTCAGTTTGACGGACGAGGCAAGGCGCCGGCGGATTTGTCCGGACAGGTTTTCAAGGAGGGCCAGGGCGGCCGTCGGGTCGGGAACCCCGTAGCAGCTGACATACACCCGGGCTTGGAGGAGGTCGGCCGGAACCTCGACCCGGGTAACCGAGACGATCCCGCCCGTTCGGCCTTGGATTTCCTCGATGACGATCGGGCCCAGGGCTTCCCGGAGAAGACTCGAGACCTTTTTCCGGCGAAGCGAGAAATTCTTCACGGCCGTCCCCCGGCGCGGCTTCAGAAAAAGCTGATCTCGGCGCGGAGAATCTCGCCGTTGAGATGGTTCTGGACGTCCCGGCGGGCAAGATCGAGGATCTGTTCGACGACGTTTTTCCGGCTGTTCAGGGTGACGACGCCAAGGCTCGTCCGCTGCCAGACGTCCTGATAGTCCAGCTCGGCCACGGCCGCGTTGAAACCGTGGCGAAGCCGGTCCCGGAGCCCGGCGAGTTCCTTGCGCTTGTCCTTGAGGGATCGGGCGTGGGGGAAGTGGAGGTCGAGGAGGAGAAGGCCGATGACCATGACCCGCCCCCTTTCTAGGCGGACACCTTTTCGGTGAGGTAGGCCTCGATGAGGTCTCCCTCCTGGACGTCCTTGAAATTGGCCAGGCCGAGGCCGCATTCGTAGCCCGATTTCGCCTCGGTGACGTTCTCCTTGACGTGTTTCAGGGAGCCGATCCGGCCGCGGTGGACGACCGTCCCGCCGCGGACGACCCGGATGTCGGCGTTCCGGGAGATCTTCCCCTCCTGGACGTAACATCCGGCGATCGTTCCGACCTTCGGAATGCGGAAGATCTTCCGGACGAGGGCCCGCCCGAGGAACGTCTCTTTGATGACCGGCTCCAGCATTCCGGCGATGGCTTTCTTGAGGTCGTCGCCGATCTGATAAATGATTTTGTAGGTCCGGATCTCGACGGATTCTCTGGCCGCCAGATCTTCGATTCTCGGGAGGGGTTTGACGTTGTAGCCGAGGATGATGGCCTTGGTCGAGGAAGCGAGAAGGACGTCGGACTCGTTGATCGGCCCGGTCGCGCCGTGGACGATCTTGACCTGGACCTTATCCGTGCTGAGCGAAGGCAGGAGTCCGGCCAGGACTTCGACCGATCCCTGGACGTCGGCCTTGACGATCAGGGCCAACTCCTTGGCCTCCCCCCCTTCGACCTTTCGGAAGAGGTCGTCCAAGGTCATCGGGGCCTGTTTGGCCGGGTCGGCCTTGGCCGTCCGGGGAGCGGTTCTCCGTTCGGCGATGGCCCTGGCCGTCTCGACGCCGTCAAGGACCTGGAAGAGGTCCCCGGCTTGCGGCACGGCCGCGTAGCCCAGGACTTCAACCGGGGTCGAAGGCCCGGCCGCTTTGAGGAGGGCCCCGCCTTCGTCGCTCAAGGCCCGGACCTTTCCGAACGTCGCCCCGGACAGGAAGGCGTCTCCGGTCCGGAGGGTCCCGTTCTGGACGATGACCGTCGCCAGGGGGCCCTTCTTCGTGTCCAGGCGGGCCTCGAGGACAACCCCTTGGGCGGGGACTTTGGGATTGGCCTTGGGCTCGAGGACGTCGGTCAGAAGAAGGATCATCTCGAGGACCTCGGAGATGTTCTTCTTTTCCTTGGCCGAGAGCTCGACGCTGATCGTGGCCCCTCCCCACTCCTCGACGAGGATGCCGTCCTTCTGGAGTTCGCGTTTGACCTGGTCGGCGTTGGCCTCCGGCTTGTCGATCTTGTTGATGGCGATGAGCAGGGGGACGCCGGCCGCTTTGGCGTGATTGATGGCCTCCCGGGTCTGGGGCATGATCCCCTCGTCGGCGGCGATGACGAGGACGACGATGTCCGTGACCTTGGCCCCGCGGGCGCGGAGCTGGGTGAAGGCTTCGTGGCCGGGCGTGTCGATGAAGGTGATCGTCCGCTTGTTGAAGGTCACCCGGTAGGCGCCGATGTGCTGGGTGATGCCGCCCGATTCCTTGTCGACGAGCCTGGATTCGCGGATGGCGTCGAGAAGGGTCGTCTTGCCGTGGTCGACGTGGCCCATGATCGTGACGATCGGCGGCCGGGCGGTCAAAGCGGCCGTCTGGGATTCCGCTTCGCGCCGGAGGGCTTCCTCGATGGGGACGATTTCCAGGACGGCGGCCAGGTCCTTGGCCAAGGCCGCGGCCAGGGTTTCGGTGACGGGATCGCTCGGGCCCAAGGCGTAGCCTTTCCCGGACATCTTGTCGATGAAATCCTTGGGTCGGATTTTCAGCCGTTCGGCCAGGTCCTTGATCGTCGATCCTTCCTGGAGGCGGACGACGGGCCGGGGTTTGGGGGCGGCCCCCGGCTTGGCCGTTTTCGGTTTTGTCTCCGTCACGGAACATTCCTTTGGCGAATCTCGGAGGATTCGATGATGGCGATTTTCCAGCCGACGAGTTTGGACGCCAGCTTGACATTGATGCCCTTCTTGCCGATGGCCAGGGAAAGCTGGTCCTTGGCGACCCTGGCCTGAAGGGCTTTTTCGTTCTTGCCGACGACGTCGACGCCCTCGACCCGGGCGGGGCTGAGGGCGGCCTTGGCGAAGGCGGCCGGGTTCGGCGACCAGGTCACGATGTCGATCTTTTCCCCCCCGAGCTCCTTGCTGATGGCCAGGATCCGGGCTCCCTTCAGGCCGATGCAGGCTCCGACAGGGTCGACGTCGCGGTCGCGGCTCGCCACGGCGACTTTGGACCGCTCTCCGGCTTGGCGGACGATATCCTTGATGTCAATGAGGCCGGACCCGATCTCGGGGATCTCGAGCTCGAGAAGCCTGCCCAGGTAGCGGGGCGTCGTCCGGGAGACGAGAATCTGGGGCTCTTGGCCCTTGATCCCCCGTCGGACCTGGACGATGACGGCTTTGACCTGCTCGCCGCGATCGAAGGATTCGCCCGGCAGGGCTTCCCAGGTCGGGAGAAAAACGTCGATGCCGCCGACCTCGAGAACGAACGCCTCGTCTTCGGCCCGGCGGAAAATCCCGGTGACGAGCTCGCCGATCCTCGGGGCGAAGGCGTCATAGATCTTCTCGGACTCGGCGTGCCGGACTTTCTGGACGATGACCTGTTTGGCCGCCTGGGCGGCGATCCGGCCGAGAGTGTCGGACGGCAGATCGACCTCGACGGCGAGGCCGGGGGAAGCCGTCCGGTCGAGAAGCCGGGCCTCGGACAAGGCGATCTCCCGGCCGGAGTCGGCGACCTCGTCGACGACCGTCTTCACCGCGAAAACGCGGAGCTCCCCGCGTTCGGGCTTGAAGGCGACCTGGATGTCCTCGTTATGACGGTAATACTTCGAGGCGGCGACCTTGAGCGACTCTTCGATGGCCGCGACGATGACGGCGGGCTCCACCCCCCGCTCTTTGCTCATCTGCAGGATGGTGTTCCAGACGTTGATCTTCACGGTCTCGGACGCTCTCCTTTCGGGACACGAAGGGGTCCGATTATATCGGAAAGAGGAGGTTTATTCAATCGCCGTCAGCCATGTTTGACGATTTCCGGGCGATGTGATAAATTTTGCCGCCGTTTCGGGAAATCCTGATTCGCAGGAGGAGCGAGGATGGTCACCTACCTGTTTTGGCTGGCCCCGGTCGGCTCTGGGCTGGCCCTGGTCTTCGCCTGGCTGTTCTTCCGGAACATGAAAAAGGCGAGCGAGGGGACGCCCCGGATGGCCCAAATCGCGTCCTATGTCCGCCGGGGGGCGATGGCCTATCTCAAGCAGCAGTACAAAGTCGTCGTAATCGTCTTCGTCTTCCTCGTCATTCTCATGTCCGTGCTGGCCTTTGTCCTGAAAGTCCAGAACCCTTGGGTTCCGGTGGCCTTCCTGACCGGGGGGTTCTTCTCGGGATTGGCCGGCTTTTTCGGGATGAAGACGGCGACCTACGCTTCGGCCCGGACGACGCAGGCCGCCCGCGGTTCGCTCGACGCCGGCTTGCGGATCGCCTTTCGGAGCGGGGCGGTCATGGGCCTCGTCGTCGTCGGCCTGGCCCTGCTCGACATATCGGCCTGGTTTCTCATCCTGAAGCATTTCTACCCGCTCAACGACGGCGGCCACAACCTCATCATCATCACGACGACGATGATCACCTTCGGCATGGGGGCGTCGACCCAGGCTCTCTTCGCCCGCGTCGGCGGCGGGATCTACACGAAGGCCGCCGATGTCGGCGCCGACCTCGTCGGCAAGGTCGAGGCGAACATCCCCGAGGACGATCCCCGCAACCCGGCCGTGGTGGCCGACAACGTCGGCGACAACGTCGGCGACGTCGCCGGGATGGGGGCCGACCTCTACGAATCCTACGCCGGCTCGATCCTGGCCACGGCCGCCCTGGGGGCGGCGGCCTTTCTCGGTCGGGGCGCTCTCCAGGTCAAGGCCGTCATCGCCCCCATGGCCGTCGCCGCGGTCGGTACGATCCTCTCCATCCTGGGCATCTTTCTCGTCCGGACGCGGGAAGGGGCCTCGCAGAAGCAGCTTCTCGGCGCCCTGGGGCGGGGGATCAACGTCAGTTCGCTGGGGATCATGCTCTTCTCCTTGGTCATCATCCGCGCCCTCGGCCTCCATTTCGGCGTCTGGCTGGCCATGGTCGCCGGCCTCTTGGCGGGGATCGTGATCGGCAAGGCGACTGAGTGGTTCACGGCGTCCTCTTTTCGGCCGACCCGGGGGATCGCCGAGAGCGCCAAAACCGGGCCGGCGACGGTCATCATCTCCGGTCTGGGCGTGGGGATGCTCTCGACGACCATCCCCATTCTGTCCGTCGTCGTCGGGACGATGCTGGCGTATCTTTTCGCGGCCCAATTCAACCTCTCGAACGTCGCCTACGGCCTCTACGGCATCGGGATGGCCGCGGTCGGCATGCTCTCGACGCTGGGAATCACCCTGGCCACGGACGCCTACGGTCCGATCGCCGACAACGCCGGCGGAAACGCCCAAATGAGCGGTCTCGAGGACGAGGTTCGGAAGCGGACGGACGCCCTGGACGCCCTCGGGAACACGACCGCGGCCACGGGGAAAGGCTTCGCCATCGGCTCGGCGGCCCTCACGGCCTTGGCCCTGTTGGCCTCCTACGTCGAGGAGCTCAAG
>VGJF01000136.1 GCA_016867585.1 Candidatus Aminicenantota bacterium
TTCGCGAGACGTTCAGGCGTTCGACCGGCCGCCCATCGCCCGGGTCGTAAAAAACCAATATCTGGGTGATGGGACACCACGCATCATACGGGATCATGGTCAGGAAGACGGGGTCGTAATTGTCCTCCTGGCAGACGATGACCCACATGTCGAATCCGGCCTCCCGCATGACCAGCGGCAGCAGCGTTTCCAGCCTCTTGGCCGTCACGGCGTCCACCGCCGCTTTCCGCTCGCGCAGGCTCAGGACGCCGGGGAAACCGCCGTCCGGCCTTCCCTCCGCCGCGGCTGCGGCCCCGATGGCCGCGGCCAGGATCATCCCCGTCATCGTCTTTCGCCCGGTCCTCGATAAAGCCATCATTCCTCCTCCTTGAGCTAATCATATTCTCGCCGGAAGCCCTCCGGCAGATAAATCCGGATGTCGCCGGAGGCCGGAGCCTTCAGGCCTCCGGCCCATCCCGCGCCGGATCCGCGGCAGCGCGGAGAACCGCGGATTCGCCTGGTGTTCGCTTCGATGATCATTCGGCTCCGCCGGCCCGTTTCAGGACAAGACAATCTATGGCCATCCGGTGGCCCGCCGATTGGGGATTTTTCGACCGGACAGTGAACTGGAAAGGATTCAAGCCGGCCTTGAGCGGTACGTTCTCGTAGACGAAGGCCCGGGGAGGCTGCACGGCGCGGCCGGACCTGAAATACGTGTCCGCCGGAGGCCCGGCGGGCCGCCCGTCGATATCGAGCTCGACGATGCCGTAATCATTGCCGAGCACGAAGTAAGCTTCGACAGCATAAAATCCGTCCACCGGGGCGGGCACACCCAAAGTGAAGGCGCCGTCCCCGCCCGAGTCGAAGGCGAGCATGTGGTCGCCGCTCAAGTTCGGCATTAAATGGACCCGGTCGGGTCTCGGACCGTAGCGGAGCAGGCCGCGGAGGACGTCCCGACTCTCCGTCAACGGCCCGATTTCCGGACGGGGCGATCGGTCCTCGAGAGCGCGGCTCCGGGAATCCAAGATGGCCAAGTCCTCTGCCTCCAGCGCACCGGGAAAGGCCCAGCGGCCCTTGGCGGGATCCCAGGGCTGGTTCGAGAGGAATCTATCCAATCGCGGCCAGGGGGGGTGAATGCCCTCCTGGTACCAAAACGCCAGGCTCGAGTAATAATCGCGCCCGGTGTTCGGCCAGGGACTGAACCAGGGCCAATGCTCGATATCAAAAACAAAAGACTTTCGGAACGGAATCGGGTCGAAGATATGAAAGCGATAGGCGCTCAGCTTGTCGCCGATTTTGCGTCCTTCGTAGACCGGGACGCCGTGGTAGAGGGCGCTGAACGTCCGGAAACCGTACGAGTCGCAGAAGTAGTCCTCGGTTCCGGTGCCGGCGAAAGACAGCCGGCCGTCGACCGTGATGACGTCGTCCCCCTCGCCGAACCAGCCCTGGGTTCGGGCCCTCTGGCCGAGAACGACGCCGATGAAGTGGCCCCGACCTTCGATCTCGGCGAGACGGATCATCTTTCCCCTTTCGGCCGGATCGGTCTCCCGGAAGCGGGCGTGCAGATAAGCGATGTCTCGGATCGGTCTCCGATAGGTTCGATAATCGACGTAATAGTAGAAATCGATGTCTCTGGCACCCTCACGTTCTGGAGGAACGACGTTGGCGGCCGTGATCCGGGCGGACCGATTGAACGGCATGTGCCACCAACAGTTCCGGGCGCGGCCGTCGCCCGATACCTGGATCGGCCAAGACGCGACTGGAGCATCGATCCCCATGGCGACGCCGAAGAAATCGCCCACCGGCGCCTCGATGCTGGGGTGGCCGCTACCCTCCCAATAAAAACGAAGGACGATGTCCCGGCCGTGGCCCAGGAAGGTCGTCCAGATATGCGAGATCGCGCCGTGTCCGGCGATTTCGGCCACGACGATCTCCTCGCCGCCGAGCGGCAGCCGGATGACATCGTGATTGTCCCCCCCCCTGGCGAATGAGCTGACCCGGGCCGCGCTGTAGGACTTCGGCCTGGCGAGAAGGGCCATGGCGTCCTCAGCGGATGCGGCGTCGCCGACGGGGGGCACGGGGGCCGGTTCCACCCGCAGCGCCGGTCCGTCATGGAAAGGCGGTTTCGATCCCGAATCGAGGGTCTGGACCCAGAGAAAAACCACCAGGCCGGCAGCGCCTAGCGCCACGGCCATTGGGATGCGGATCCTCTTCAAATTGTTCAATGCGTCCCCTGGAGGTCTGTGCTTCATTGATCCTCCTCCTTAGAACAATCGATTGGCACAATCATTTGTTCTCTTATATGCTTTCACGGCTCGAGGACTTTGTCAATGACTTTTATGCCCGCCCGCTGGGCGCGGTCATCCTTTGGCCGAGGGGCGGCTCCTTTGGGCGGCCGCGGCACAGGCAAAGGCGTAAAAATAGCCGCGCCAGGATCTTTCTGTCGAATAGAACTCGTTATCCCCCAAGAAATAGTCCAGAAGAGCCTCTCTCAAGCGGGTCATTTCCTTCAGCCGCGACCTGTGCCGCGGATCGCCGATGGTCAGTCCCAGCAACTCCAGCGCCCGTTCCAAGGCCAGGCGGCTGTATTCAAGATGGCCCTTTTCCCTCCAATGAAGAGCCCGTTCAACCTCGCTGCCGACGTTGGCCAACTGATCCATGAGGGAGAACGTCCGCCACCGGCCGGCCGCCAGAGAGGGGTGGGCAACCATCGTCATTTCACCAGACCCTCGACGATCCTCAGGATCGCTTCCCTGGTCTCAAGATTATCGATGCCTCGCGATCTGTTCCCCTTCGAAGGCCTGATGTTGATGACCGAATCGAATTCAATGCGGTCGGGCATTTCCAGGTCAGGATAGATATTGATCCCCCAAAGATCCTCCTGGCGGGAGCCGGATTCAAGGAGGAGGGCCTCCTCGTCGGCATGAAGTTCTCCGTCGACGGCCATGATCTTCCTTTCCACGTCCACAACGGCTTTGACAAGATGGCCGAACAGGCCTTGGGCCATGAGCTTAAAGTCGTCCAAAAGCACTGGCGAATCGATAATCCTCATAAGCTCTTTATAGCATAAAAGGGTAGTCTGTTGCAGAACCGTCCGCCAGCAGTTCCTCAGCACCGTCTCCGAAAGTCTTCCCCTCGAGGCTCTCAACCGCAACTTCAGCCAGTGGCTTGGCTTGGAGTACCAGGCCACCTCCCATTCCTCGACCCGGGAGACGCCCCTGGCCCGATATCTCAAGCATGTCCATCTCGTCCGCTTGATCGTCGACAGCCAGGAAACGGCGTCCGAAATCGGCTTCCGGTTTGAGGGCTGGGCGAGCAGGACGTGAGGCCGCTCTGAATCCTCCTCCGGACGCCGGCCGCTAACGGTTAACCCGGCACCCCTTCATTCCGTATGATATGATACCATCCTTTGGAGGAAGGGAGAATCATGCTTGAAATCAAGAGCCTGACCAAGTCGTACGGGGACGTTCTGGCCCTCGACCATTTTTCGCTGGAATTGAAAAAAGGCGAGGTCCTGGGTCTGCTCGGGCCGAATGGGGCCGGCAAAACCACCCTGATTTCCATTTTGGCCGGATCGCTGCGCGATTTCACCGGCGGCGTCTCGTTTCTCGGAAAGGACCTGTTTTCCGACCGGAGCCTTAAAAACAGGATGGGGATCGTTCCCCAGGACATGGCCTTCTACGAGGAATTGAATGCCGCGGACAACCTGCTGTTCTGGGGCGGGCTCTACGATGTGCCCCGGGCCGACCTCAAGAAACGGGCCGCGGAGATTCTCGAGATGGTCGAGCTTTCGGGCCGGTCCAAGGAGCCGGTCAAGAATTTTTCCGGGGGGATGAAGCGCCGCCTGAACACGGCCATTGGGCTTCTTCATAAGCCCGATCTGCTTCTCCTGGATGAGCCGACGGTCGGCATCGATGTGCAGGCCAAGGTCAGCATCCTCGACCTCATCCGCAAGGTCGGAGCCGCGGGCACGGGGGTCATCTTCACCACCCACCAGCTGGCCGAGGTGGAGGACACCTGCTCCCGGATCGCCATCATGGACCGCGGCCGCATCCTGGCTCAGGGGACGCTGGTGGAGTTGATCCGCCTGGTGGGGGAGAAGGATATCGTCGAGATCACCGGGGAATTCGCCGCCGCGGCCTTCTCCGAGGCCCTTGTGGACCTGGACGGCGACGGGGTCGAGCTCCTTTCGGCATCCGACAACCAGGCTGCCCTGGCCGTCTCCGACACCGATCGGATCCCGAAGATCCTGGACCGCCTGTTCCGGCGGAAGCTGGCCGTCACCGACCTCAAGATCAAGACGCCCAACCTGGAAGCGGTTTTCCTGAAGCTGACGGGCCGCAGCCTGAGGGACTGAGCCATGCGCCGGCTATGGCTGATATTAAAAACCGACGCGCGGCGCCATCTGAAATCGCCGCTGACGATCATCATCTACATCATCATTCCCGTGGCTATGACCGGGCTGATCGGGGTCATTTTCGCCCCTAGCTCCGGGGACGGCACGCTTCCTCCCATCCGGGTCGTTCTGGTCGACCGCGACAAAGGCCTGGCCTCGCGTCTCTTCCTCGGCGCCTTCGACGCCGAACAGGTCAAGAAAATGTTCCAGGTCACGACGGCCGGCGAGGCCGAAGGCCGGGCCATGATGGAAAAGGGCAAGGCCTCGGCCATGGTCGTCATCCCGGAGCGTTTCTCTCTCGATCTCCTGGAAATCAAGCCGGTCTTTCTCGAAGTGGTGAAAAATCCGGCCGAACGGTTCCTCCCGGACATTACCGAAGAATTCGTTCAAACCACGGCCGTGATGCTTTCGGCCGCCGTCCAGGCCTTTGAGCCGGAAGCCAGGGGCGTTCGGGCCATGCTCGACGCGCCCGTCGATGCCTTCCCCTGGGAAGCGCTCGCGCCCGAGCTCGGCAAAGCCCAGAAGAAAATCGCCTCCGCCGCAAAATATCTCGACCCCCTGCTTCTCAACGTCAAGGAGGAGAAAACGAAGGCCGCCGGAGCCAAGGTCAACCTGACCCGAACCGATATTTTCTCCACCATCCTGCCTGGAATGGCTATCATGTTCCTGCTGTTCATCGTCCAGACGGTGATGCGGGACATGATTTCCGAGCGGGAAGACGGCAAGCTCCGCCGGATGCTGACCACGCCGCTCCGGCCGTCGGAGCTCATCGGAGCCCGAATCCTGGGCGGTTGGGCCATGGGCTTGAGCATCCTGCTGGTCATGGCCGCCTTCGGGACGATGGTTTATAACGCCCATTGGGGGCCCTTTGGATATTTCCTGACCCTGGTCGTGGTTGTGTCCTTCTGGTCGGCGGCGTTTTTCGCCCTGATGAACGCCTTGGTCCGCAACCGCAACCAGGCGGGCGTCCTGAGCGCCCCGATCATCCTGGGCTTCAGCCTCTTCGGCGGATCGCTGATGAACCCGGAGGCGATGCCCAAGGCTTTCCGGGCGGTCGGCATCGTCACTCCCAACAGGTGGTTTGTCGATGGGGCGGCCGCGGTCCGCGACGGCCGCTTTCCGGCGGTTCCCCTCCTCATCCTGGCGGTCTCCGGCCTGATCCTCCTTCTCTTGGCCGTCCCGGCGCTCCGCCGCCGCTCCACGGTGTGACCATGAAGACCCTCAAGCGCATCCTTCACATCGCCGGAAACGACCTCCGGATCATGGTCTCCGACAAGGTCTACTTTTTCTGGTCCCTGGCTTTCCCGGTCCTGTTCATCGTCCTTTTCGGCCTTCTTTACAAGGGAGGGGGCAACGGTCCGGCCGTGGCCGAGCTGACCGTCGTCAACCGTGACCAGGGCCGCTGGGGAGCTTATTTCCTGGAGAAGGTCAAGTCGCCCGGCGTCGAGATCAAAGCCGTCGACGAAGAACCGGAGGCTTACAACCGCCTGCTTGTTCTCCCCGCGGATTTCTCGGCCAAAATCGAGGCCCGTGCCGCCCAGTCCCTGGCCTTGAAAAAGCGCGAGGATGCCTCGACCGAAGCCGCCGCCCGGGTGGAGGCGAGATTGTTCCAGGCGATCGCCCGGGTCATTTCGGAGCTGGTCCTGTACGGGGAGGGCGACCTCTTGAAATTCTGGGACGGCCATCCCGAATTCCGCGAGCTCGTCCGGGTCAAGACCCGCTTCCCGGAAAACACGGTCACGGTCGTTCCCGGCGGCTTCGACCATTCGATCCCGGGGGCGACCGTCCAGTTCATCATGATGATGGTCATGATCTACGGCGGGGTCACGGTGATGGAGGACCGGAAAAAGGGGGTTATGGGCCGGATGCTGTTCTCACCTCTATCCACCGGCGGGTTATTCCAGGCCAAGCTCCTGGGCCGCTGGGCCATGGGCATGATCCAGGCCCTGATCCTGTTTGTCGTCGGCAAAGTCTTCTTCAAGCTCGACCTAGGAAACGTCCGGCTTTCGCTCCTGGTCATCGCCGTCTTCGCCCTGGCCATGGCCGCCCTGAGCGTTTTTATCGGGTCGCTCGTCGGGAAAGAGGATTTAATCATCGGTCTAGCGGTGCTTCTGGCCAATGTCTTTGCCGCCCTGGGCGGATGCTGGTGGCCGATCGAGGTCGTGCCGGCGGGCGTCCGGCAGGCGGGGATGATTTCGCCGGCCTACTGGGCGATGGACGCCCTCCACAAGCTCCGGTTTTTCCAGGGCGATTTTGCCGCGATCCTTCCGCATCTGGGCGTTTTGCTCGGGCTCTCGGCGGTTCTTTCCGGGCTTGCCGCCCGGTATTTCAAGATCCGGGATTGACGAGCGATTACCACGGCTTGCAGGTGTAATCACTCAAGCGGGACGAAGGTCGAATGATTTAGGAATTTCGTTTCCGCAATGATCGTGAAACTGCCCGGCTTTCGTCTTGAAATCCCATCCTTCCCTGGCCGAGGCCAATAAGCCGGCTCTCGGGGCGGCGTCTGGGGCGGATGCGGATTCCGGACGGAGTTCCGCGAGGTCGCCGGGATGGACAAATCAGCGCTTCCCAAGGGCCTATGGATGACCGCAACCATCTTTCTCCCTCTTGATCACAAAAGGGGGTGGGGGGATTAAGATCTAAGATGAAAGGCTTGGAACGCGCTTCGGAACATTAAAGGGCTTTTCTAGCGCCGCCGTTGCGAGAAAAGCCATTCGGGGAGGGCCGGTTCTGTATAGGCCCAGCGCGCGACATTGTGACCCACTCCGGGGTATTCGGTCGAGAGAGGCTTTCCGCCGGTCCGCCGCCGTGCCGCGATGCGCTCCCGGGATATTTCCACCGGAACCGATTCATCCGCAGCCCCGTGAAAGTTCCACACCGGCAGACGCGGATTCTCCGCGCCGGATTCCGCGGTCGGTCCGCCACAGCAGGGCACGGCGGCGGCGAACAGGTCCGCACGGTGGGCCAGCATATGCCATGTTCCGGCCCCGCCCATCGAGTTGCCGGTGATATAGATGCGGCGCTCGTCGATCGCGAACTCAGACCGGAGGGCGTCGATGATGTCCGCGGCGGCGGCCGCGCCTGCGCCGAAACCCGGGACGAGACCCGCTTGGCCGGGCCGTCTTTCAGGATTGTAGCGAAGCCAGCGCCGGTCGGTCTGAGGCACGACGATGTAGCACGGATGCCTCAGTTGCATCTCCGGCAGCGCCCATAGGAGCGTGCCGAAGACGTTGGAGCCATCGAGTTGCTTCCGATTGTCGTCGCCTATTCCGCCAGCTCCGTGCAGATAGAGGACCAAGGGCAGCTTGCCCGCGGCCTCGGGACGAAACAGCCGATACGGGCATGGCCCAGCCGTTCAGCGGCCGGTGCCTGTGCGGCTCGAACCGTTCGGCCAGGCCAGCCGTTTTCTTTTCGAAGGCCTCGATGAGCGCCAACCGTTCGGCGGATAAAGACTCGCCAGGGGCCAATCGGGGTCTGGGATCGGACCGGCAGGAGGAGCCCAATGGCCAGGTCACGGCGAGGAAGAGGAGTTCGCGGCGAGTCCAAGATGCTATTGACCGGTCTTGCCTGTTCCCGGCACGGCCCTTCAGGTACTCCATGACCGCCTCAGCCGTTCTATGGGCGGGATCATAGCACCGCAAGAAAATCCGGTCAATCGGGCGTTCCGGAGCTGGACCTCGGAACGGACTTCAAAAATATCCTCGAGACGGGCATGAAACCGGTCGAAAGCGTATTCGTCCCGAACGAACAGAAAAGCGAGAACGCAGCCGGCCAGGCCGAGGGCCAGACCGCCGATTTTGACGGCCGCTGCGGGCAGGAATAGGGAGGGCGTAGAGCGGACGGTTGCGAGATTCTCTCCGGAATGCTATATACTCATCCATAGCCATGGAGGACCGGATCCCCGCGTTCGAAAGCGTCGATGACGTCATGGCCGGTGTTTACCGGGACATGGCGCCTGAGAAGCGGCTGGAAATAGCGCTCGGCATGTGGCTGTCCGCGAGGCAAATGCTCACCGAGGCCATCCGATCTTTCCACCCCGACTGGACTGAGGACCAAGTCGAAAGGACGGTCGCCGAGAGGATGCTCCATGGATCAACGTAGCCTTCTCCATCACGCCGCCCGTTGCCTCAACGACCTTGCGATCCCCTACTTCGTCACCGGATCCATGGCCTCCTTCCTGTATGGGGAGCCGCGGCTCACTCAGGACATCGATATCGTCGCCGACATCCAGGAAAGCCAAATCCCCGCACTGCTCCGGTCTTTCCCGGCGACGGAGTTCTATATCGACGAACTCTCGATCAGGCGGGCCATCCTCGCCAAGAGCCAGTTCAATATCATCCACCCGTCCTCCGGCAACAAGATCGATGTCATCATTCCCAAAGGAGGGCCGTTCGACCGCGGGCGTTTCGAGAGGCGGCGTTCGGTCCAGACCCGGGACGGCCTGACCATTCCGTATTCGTCCCCTGAAGATATCATCGTCAGCAAGCTCGAGTTCTATCGGGAAGGCCGTTCGGATAAGCATCTGAGAGACATCGCCGGGATCATCAAGATCTCCGGAGAGGAGCTGGACCTCCGGTATATCGCCTCCGTCACTCAAGGAAAGGGGCTCAGGGAGATCTGGGAAGAGCTCCTCGAAAAGACCCGCATGTCGGAGAGTGAGGACG
>VGJF01000137.1 GCA_016867585.1 Candidatus Aminicenantota bacterium
CCCGCTTCGAGGATCCGGGCGGCGTTCGTCTCGTTGACCCCGCCGATGGCGACGAGAGGCTTGCGAACGAGGGGCCGGAGCCGCCACAATCCCTCCACGCCCCAGGCGGGACCGGTGTCGGTCTTCGTCGGGGTGGGAAAAATGGGGCTGACGCCGAGGTAATCGACGTCCTCCCTATCCGCCGGGCCGGCCTGGGCCATCGTCTCGACGGTCAATCCGATGACGGCCTTGGGCCCGAGAAGCCGGCGGGCGTCGGCGGGGGGCATGTCGCTCTGGCCGAGATGGACTCCGTCGGCCGGGACGGCCAAGGCAACATCGACCCGGTCGTTGATGAGGAGGGGGACGCGGCGGGGCCGGAGAATTTCGAGGAGCCGCCGGCCGATCTCGATGAATTCGCGGACGGAGGCCTCTTTCTCCCGAAGCTGGACGACGGTCACGCCGCCCTTGACCGCCGCCTCGACGACCTCCACCACGGACTTCGCCCGCGACAAAGACCTGTCCGTGACCAGCATCAGGCCGAAGTCGGCGTCAACTCCCCGACTCATGCCGATTCGACCCTCAGGCGCGAGGCGATGGCGTCTTCATCGAGGACGAACAGGGCGTCGAGAAAACGCATTTGGAAACTGCCGGGGCCCGACGCTTTTTCGGCGGCCATCTCGCCGGCGATGCCCATGACGGCCATGGCGTGGGCGGCCGCCCGGAGGGGGACGGGATTGACGGCGGCGAAGGCCCCGGTCAAGGCCGTCGCCGTGCAGCCCAATCCCGTGACCCGGGGCATCATCGGGTGGCCGTTGGCGACCCGAATGACGTCGCCGCCTTTGACGATGACGTCCACTGGACCGCTGATGCTGACCGCGCATCCGCGGGCCCGGCTGATTTCCCGGGCCGCTTCCAAGGCCGCTTCGGCAGCGTGGCGGCTGTCGACGCCCTTGGTCTCCCCCTTGGCTTCGACCAGAGCCAGAATCTCGGACCCGTTTCCCCGGATGATCGACGGACAGCCCTCGGCGACGAGCCGCCGGGCCGTCTCCGTCCGGAGGCCCGTCGCTCCGGCGCCGACGGGGTCGAGGACGACGGGGATCTTTTTCCGCCGGGCGGCGCCCGCGGCCTTGAACATGGCCTCGATCCAGGGTTCGCTGAGCGTCCCGATATTAAGGACGAGGGCCGAGGCGAGTCCGGTCATCTCCTCGACTTCGTCGACGGCGTGGGCCATGACCGGCGAGGCGCCGATCGACAGAAGGGCGTTGGCCGTCGTGTTCATGACGACGTAATTCGTAATGTTGTGGATGAGCGGCGCCCCCGTCCGGATTTTCACGATATCCCGCCAGATGTCGCCAACGGTGATCATGGCCATCCTCTCGAAAAAAAAGCCGTTTCTCCCGGCCTGGGCGCCGGGAAAAACGGCAGTCCGATCGCGGCTTTTCCGTCTCCCTTCGCTGGAGCGGCCCAGGTCAGGGCAACCGAACGATACCCGGTTCGCCCGGGCGAGTCAAGCGGAGGCTATTTCTTGATCATCTTGGCGGCGTGGTCCTGAAGCATCTTGACGGTCTCGGGATTCTTGGAGGTCATGGTGACGACGACGCCGTCCTTGGTCATCTCGACCTTGCGCTCGACGTCCTTCATCATCATCGGGCATTCGCCCTGACAGGCGCAGCCCTCGCCGCCGGCCGAGAGATATTTCTCCGGGTTCTTGGCGAATTCGGTCTTGCAGCTTTCGGCGCAGAAATAATAGGTCGTGCCTTTGAAGTCGTGGGTCCACTTGGCCCCGTCCTTCTTGACCGACATCCCGCAGACCGGGTCCTTGGCCGTTTCCTGGGACAGGGCCGCGGCCCCGAAGGCCGAAAGGAAGAGGACGACCGCCGCCAGGGCGAACCATCGCGTTTTGGTCATGGGTGAAACTCCTTTCTTGACGGTGTTCGAAACCCTATTTTATACTATTTATATAGGGATTATCAAATCAATTTCAAACGCCGCAGACGGAGGGAGTTCGTGACGACCGAAACGGAGGAGAAGGCCATGGCCGCCGAGGCGATCATCGGGTTGAGCAGGACGCCGAAAAAGGGATAGAGAAGGCCGGCCGCGACCGGGATCCCGATGATGTTGTAGATGAACGCCCAGAAGAGATTCTGCTTGATCGTCCGGATCGTCCGCCGGCTGAGCTCGAACGCCCGGGCGACGCCGTGGAGGTCGTCGCCGACCAGGGTGATGTCGGCCGCCTCGAGAGCGACGTCGGTCCCCGAGCCGATGGCGATCCCGACGTCGGCCTGGGCGAGGGCCGGGGCGTCGTTGATGCCGTCGCCGACCATGGCCACCCGGCGGCCCTCCTTTTGAAGGGATCGGATTTTCTCGACTTTGTCCGCGGGAAGGAGTTCGGCGAAGAAGCGGTCGATCCCCGCCTCGCGGGCGACGGCCTCGGCCGTGCGGCGGTTGTCCCCGGTCAGCATGACGACGTCCAGACCGAGGGATTTCAGCCGGGCGACGGCGGCCGGGGCCCCATCCTTCAGCCGATCGGCAACGGCCAGGAGGCCCGCCGGGCGGCCGTCGACGGCGACGTAAACCGGCGTCTTGCCCTCGGCCGAGAGGACCTGGGCCCGGGCGGCGAGCTCAGGGGAATCCAGGCCGCGTTCGCGCATGAGCTTGTGATTTCCGACGACGACGCGCCGTCCGTCGATCCGGGCTTCCAACCCCAGCCCTTCCAAGGCTTTGAAATCCTCGCTCTCGGGCAGAGGGAGGGATTTTTCGGCCGCCTTTTTGAGGACGGCTTCGGCCAAGGGATGCTCGGAGGTCCTTTCCGCGCCGGCGGTTAAGCCGAGGATCTCATCCTCGGAAAATCCGGCGGCCGGGACGACGTCCGTCACTTCGGGCCGGCCCCGGGTCAGGGTTCCCGTCTTGTCGAAGACGACGGTCGTGATTTTGTGGGCCGATTCGAGGCTCTCCCCTCCCCGGATGAGGATGCCGTTCTCGGCGCCCTTCCCCGTGCCGACCATGACCGCCGTGGGGGTGGCCAATCCCAGGGCGCAAGGGCAGGCGATGATCATGACGGCCACGAAATTGAGGAGGGCCATGGTCAGCGCCGGACGGGGGCCGAAGATCATCCAGGCGGCGAAAGTCAGGACGGCGACGGCGATGACGACGGGAACGAAAAATCCGGCGATGACGTCGGCCAACCGCTGGATCGGCGCCTTCGAGCCCTGGGCCTCCTCGACGAGCTTGATGATCTGGGCCAGGACGGTCTTCTTCCCGACGTTGGTCGCCCGGAACTCGAAGCTCCCCGTCTTGTTGATCGTCGCCCCGATGACCGTGTCGCCCTCCTTCTTTTCGACGGGGATGCCCTCGCCGGTGATCATGGATTCGTCGACGGCCGAATAGCCGCGGAGGATGAGGCCGTCGACGGGGATTCGCTCCCCCGGCCGGACGATGATGACATCTCCGGGGACGACGTCCTTGATCGGGATGTCGGACTCGACGCCGCCGCGGACGACGCGGGCCGTCCGGGGCTGAAGCCCGGCCAGGCGCTTGATGGCTTCAGAGGTCCTCCCCTTGGCCCGGGCCTCGAGCATCCGGCCGAAAAGAATCAGGGTGATGATGACGGCCGAGGTGTCGAAATAGACATCGGGTCTCAGGCCTCCCGAGGTGAAAAGCCGCGGAACGGCCGTCGCCGCCAGGCTGTAGAAATAGGCCGCCGAGGTGCCGACGGCGACGAGGGTGTTCATGTCGGCCCGGCGGTGACGGAGGGCGGCCCAGGCGCCGCGGTAGAAGCGGGCCCCGATCCAGAATTGGACCGGCGTGGCCAGGGCCCAGAGGATGAAGGGGTTGTGGAATAAAGGCGGGATAATAGGCAGGCCGCGGCCCATGCTGCCGAGAAGGATGACGGCGCTGGCGGCCAGGCCGATCCAGAAGCGCGTCTTGAGGTTCCGAAATTCGCGTTCCCTGGCCAGGCGCTCGATGTCGGGTTCGACCTCCCCCTCTGACGCCGAGCCGGCGGGAGAGGGGGGCCGGATGACTTTGTACCCAGCCCTCTCGACCGCCGCCCAAAGCTCGTCGAGCCCGACCTCGGCCGGAAGGTAGACGACGTGCGCCCGGCCGGTGCCCAGGTTGACGGCCGCCTCGACGACCCCCTTGACCGCGAGGAGGGCTTTTTCGATCGTCCGGACGCAGCCGGCGCAGACGATCCCTTCGATCGGGATGTCGGCCTCGGCGGCGGCGACGCCATAGCCGGCATCGCGGACGGTCTTCACCAAATCCTTGGCGGAGACGAGGCGGGGGGCGAAAAGGACGGTCGCCCGGCCCGCGGCGAAGTTGACGTCGGCCTGGTCGACGCCGTCGAGTCCGGCGAGCGCTTTTTCGACGCTCGCCGCGCAGCCGGCGCAGCTCATCCCTGTCACCGGAAGGTCCAGCCGTTGCCCCCGCCCCTTCTCATGATCGGACTCGCCCCCCGCGTCCGGCAGAGAAGCGGGCCCGGCCGGCGTCATCGGCTCCCGATGTCCGGTCAGATACTTTGCGGGATCGGCGTCGAACTTCCGCTTACACATCGGCGAGCAGAAGAAAAACTTTCGGCCTTGATATTCGGATGTCCCGCGGGCGCCGTCCTCGGGGACCTCCATTCCGCAGACAGGATCGATGGCCACGATGACCCTCCTCAAGACGATTGGCGGCGGAACTTCGAGAGGACGGAGACGATCTCCTCGATCTTCCGGCCCTGGTCGGCCCGGTTCGGCCCGGCCAGCGAATCCCGGACGCAGCTCCGGAGGTGTCGGGCGAGGATGTTCTCCTCGACTTTCCTCAGGGCCCCGGCGATCGAGCCGAGCTGGGTCAGGACGTCGATGCAGTAGCGGCCCTCCTCGATCATCTTCTGGACGCCGCGGACCTGGCCTTCGATCCGCCGCAGCCGGACGAGCTCGTCCGCGTGGGAAGGATGAGTGTCTTCCATTTCGGCCTCCGTTCTCTGACAATATACCATACCCCCCTATAGTATATAAAGAGTTCCGAAGATCTTTCATCCCGGGATCAAGCAGTTCGAGAAGTTCCTCATCTGGGGCGTCATCCTCATCGGAGCGACCCTGAACTTCAAGGATTTCCGGTCGCAAGGGCCCCGGATGCTGTCCGTCATCCTCGCGACCATGGTCGTCAGCTACTTCGTCATCTATGCCCTGGCCAGGGTCTTCCGTCTGCCGGCGACGCTCTCGACCCTCCTTTCGGTCGGGACGACGATCTGCGGCGGTTCGGCCATCGCCGTCACCGCCCCCCTCATCAAGGCCAAGGAGGAGGAGACGAGCTACGCCATCGGGACGATCACCGTCTGGGGCCTGCTGGCGATTCTCCTCTATCCCAAGATCGCCCAGGCCTTGGGCGTTTTCGATTTCGCCTTCGGCGTCTTCGCCGGGACGGCCATCCACGCCACGCCCCAGGTCGTCGGCGCCGGGTTCATCTTTTCCGACCTCGCCGGCAAGACGGCGACGGCGGTCAAGCTCGTCCGCAACTGCTTCATGGCCCCCCTCGCCTTCCTGATCGCCGCCTGGTGGACCCGGGCCGAGCTTCGGGCGGCGAAGGAAGAAAAGCGCCGGGTCGACGCGGCCAGGGCCTTCCCCTGGTTCCTCTTCGGCTTCACCCTCATGGCCGCCCTGAACACGGCGGGTTTCTTCACCCCCGTCGGCATCGACAAGCTGACCTGGTTCGGCCGCTTCCTGATCACGGTCTCCATGGCCGGCATCGGCCTGAACACGGTCTTCAAAAACTTCCGCCGGGTCGGCCTCAAGCCTCTCCTCGTCGGCCTCCTGGGGGCGGCCGTCGTCGCCGCGGTCAGCGCGGCGATGATCACCCTTGCTTTCTAAGAGAGATCGTTTTATGAAACGGTCTCTCTTATAGTTCCGCCGCCGAGGACGACGTCGCCGTCGTAGAAAACCGCCGCCTGGCCGGGCGTCACGGCCCTCTGAGGCTTTTCGAACTCGACAAGAATCCGATTCCCCTGGCGTGGAACGAGGAGGGCCCTCGCCTCCGGATGCTTATAGCGGATCTTGACCGCCGCCTCCCTTGGTTCGGCCGGAGCCTCTCCCGCAATCCAATGGACGTCCTCGGCGACGAGCGTCTTCCGGTACAGCTCGTCGTTCGTCCCGGCGACGACGGCGTTCCGGGCGGTATCGATGGCAAGAACATATAGGGGATGCAGGGCGGCGATCCCCATCCCCTTCCGCTGGCCGACGGTGAAGTTCGGGATGCCCTCGTGCCGGCCGATCGTCCTCCCCTTCGTGTCGACGATCGGGCCGGGCCTGAACGCCTCCGGAATTTGCTCCCGCAGGAAGCGGGCATAATCATCGTCGGGGACAAAGCAGATCTCCTGACTTTCCCGCCTTTCCGAAACCGGAAGGCTGAGCTTCCGGGCGATCGCCCGAACCTCGGACTTTTGATATCCTCCGACGGGAAAGAGGGTTCGGCCGAGCCCCTCCTGGGTGAGGGTATAGAGAAAGTACGACTGGTCCTTGTCCGCGTCGACGCCTTTCCGGAGGCGCCACCGTCCCGAGTCCGCGTCTCGGTCGATCCGGGCATAATGGCCCGTCGCCACGGCCCCGGCGCCCAGCCTCCCGGCCCGCCGCCACAGGCGGTCGAACTTGATGAACTGGTTGCATCGCAGGCAGGGATTGGGGGTCCTCCCCCCGGCGTATTCGCGGCAAAAATCGGCGATAACGGTCTCGGCGAAAGACTTCCGGAAATCGGCCGTGTAGTGCTCGATCCCGAGCGCCAAGGCGACTCGATGGGCATCCTCCCCGGCCCGACGCCCGCAACAGCTTCTTAGATTTTCGTCCTGGCAGGCATCCGGGGGAAGGGCGAAGAGATTCATCGTCAGGCCGATGACCTCGAAGCCCTGATCCCTGAGCAGAGCCGCGGCCACGGAAGAATCCACGCCCCCGCTCATCGCCGCGACGACGCGGCCCTGCGGCGACACGATGCCGGCCCGTCCGCCCCGCTACTTCGTCTTGCTCTTGGTCGAAATCCGGAAGGGGACGTAGAGAGGACAAAACCCGATGAGGGACGTCAAGACGAAGACGGCGGCCAGGACGGCGAAAATCCATCCCCATGTCCCTTTGACGACGCCGGCGAAAACCAGGACGGCGAAAACAACGGCCGCGACAAGCCGGATGAGCCGGTCGGCCGATCCCATGTTCGTGTTCATGGCTCCTCCTCGCGTCGTTCATTGTACCCGCGGTCAAGTCCGAAAGGCAAGGCCCTGTCCTTCTCGCCGAAACTCGTCGGGCCGGGCCGTTTCTTCCTGATAATTCTCAAGTTAACGGATGATTTGTCCACCGGGGAGCCGTTTGCAGGGTCGGAGGAATTGTGCTAAAATTCCAGCGTTCCATTCTCTTCCAAGGAGCCCGCCATGTCCGGTCATTCCAAATGGCATTCCATCAAGCATAAAAAGGGCGCCGCCGACGCCAAGCGGGGCAAGATCTTCACCAAGATCATCCGCGAGATCGCCGTGGCCGCCAGAAACGGCGGCGGCGACGCCGACAAGAACCCCCGCCTCCGGAAAGCCATCCAGGACGCCCGGGCGGCCAACATGCCGGCCGACAACATCAAGCGGGCCATCCAGAAAGGGACGGGCCAGCTCGAGGGCGCCCAGTACGAAGAAGTCATGTACGAAGGCTACGGCCCCGGCGGCGTGGCCATCTTCCTGACCGCCCTCTCGGACAACAAGAACCGGACGGTCTCCGAGCTCCGCCACATCTTCACGAAAAACGGCGGCCGGATCGGCGAGCAAGGCTGCGTCGCCTGGATGTTCAAAAGGATGGGCTACATCGACGTCGAGAAGGCCGCCGCCTCGGAAGACCAGCTCATGGACATCGCCCTCAACGCCGGGGCCGACGACATCAAGGACGACGGCTCGATCTGGGAGGTCACGACGACGCCCGAGGCCTACGAAAAGGTCCTCGAGGCCGTCAAGGCCGCCGGGATCGAGGTCGCCGACTCGAACGTCGGCTATCTCCCCCAAAACTACGTCAAGCTCGAAGGCAAGGAAGCCCAGCAGACGCTCAAGCTCGTCGAGGAGCTCGAGGACCACGACGACGTCCAGAACGTCTCCTCCAACTTCGACATCGCCGAGGAAGAGATCGCCAAGTTCAGCGCCTGACCGGAAGGGCGCGGCCCGATGCGGGTTCTCGGCATCGACCCCAGTTCGGCGGCCACGGGCTACGGACTTCTCGAGTCGCGGGACGGCGAGCCCGCCGTCCTCGCCTATGGGACGATCAAGCCCTCCCGGCGGTCCCCCCTCCAGCTCAAGCTCCTGGAGATCAAGACTGAAATCGAAAGGCTGATCGCAGAGCATCGGCCCGACGAGATCGCCGTCGAGAATCCCTTCTACGCCCGGAATATCCGGACGGCCTTGACCCTGGGCCAAGTCCGGGGGGCCGTCCTCGTCGCCGTGGCCGCGGCCGGAATTCCCCTCTTTGAATACTCCCCCTTGGAGATCAAGAAGGCCGTGACCGGCTACGGCCAGGCCGAGAAGGGCCAGGTCGGGACGATGATCCGGGCTCTGCTCCGGGTGGACGATGACGGGATGGAGGAGGACGCCGCCGACGCCCTGGCCTGCGCCCTCTGCCACCACAACACCCGCTTGTTCCAGAAGAAGATCGAGGATTCAAGGCCGTGAACGGCCCTCTCCGAGACGGCGGCCGCCCTCTTCCTTCGCTCGGCCGTCCCCCGAGACGTGGTCAACTTTTAGCCGGCATCCGGCTGTCTGTCTCGCTCTTAAATCGATTATCCTTCAGGTCTTCGATCTCAGGCCGCAAACGGGAACGGCCGGAACGACAAGATGGTTAGTTGCCCTGTAGGGGCGCTTCGCGAGGCTCGGCGTGTCATGCGGAGGCATGTCCGTCCGACGAAGACGCTCCCCAGAAATGGGACTAGTGATATTGCCCCCCTCGCCTCCGACCCCCGAGGGCGCCTTCCGGTTTCGGGGCCTCCCCTTTTTGGAGGGGAGGCAGGAGGGGTGAATATGGATAGTCCCATTTCTTGAGGGCGCCCTCGAAATGGGAGCCC
>VGJF01000138.1 GCA_016867585.1 Candidatus Aminicenantota bacterium
TACCAGGGGGCCAAGGGCCTCGACCCCGACAGCATCCGCCGCCGGAACGAGCGGTTCGCGCCCCGGCCCTGGCTCGTTTTCATCCTCGACCTTCCTCCCGGAGAGGGCTTGGGCCGGATCGCCGGGCGGCGGTCCAAGGACGTCCTGTTCGAACGCTCGTCCTATCTTCGGCGCGTCCGGGCCGTCTTCCGGAGCCTCCGGGGTCCGCGGATCGTTCATCTTGACGCCCGGACGGAGCGGAAGGCCCTGGCCCGGAGAATCCTGGAGCTCACGCTGGAGAGGGTCCCATAGACGGCGATCGGGTCAAAGGGGGGAGAGGCCGAACGGCCCTGGCCCTTCTCGCCCTCGTCGTCCTGAACGCGGCCTTGTTCCTTCCGGCGATGCGGGGGGGATTCTTCTGGGACGACAAGATTCTCGTCAGCGAAAATCCCCATCTCGCCGGGCCGGATTTCTGGGGGACCTTCCTCGCCGTCCCCTTCAGCGGCCCCAGCGGCTGGGACGAACGCTCGTCCGCCCTCGACCGGGGGGTGCCCTATTACCGGCCGTTGACGGCTCTGTCCTACCGGCTTGATTGGGAAGTCTGGGGTTTCAATCCGGCCGCCTTTCACCTGACGAACATCCTCCTCCAGACCCTCAACGCCGTCCTCTTCGTCCTCGTTCTCTTCGGCCTGGGTCTCCCGGCCGCTCCGGCGTTGTCGGCGGGCCTCCTCTTCACCGTCTTTCCGCTCCACGCCGAAAGCGTCGCCTGGATCTCGGGACGGACCGATCTTCTGGCCTTTGCCGCGGGCGCCGCGGCCCTTCTCTGCCTCCTCCGTTTTCGGGAGGGAAAACGCGGGTTTTGGGGAGCCTCGGCCGCGGTTTTCTTTTTCCTGTCCCTCCTGGCCAAGGAAAGCCTGGTCCTCTTTCCCGGGTTGGCCTTCCTGATCCTCTTTTTTCCGGACCGGCGGTGGAAGGCCGCCCTCTTGGGTTCGGCCGTCCTCCTGCCTCCGCTCCTCATCTGGACCTGGATGAGGTCGGCGGCCGTCGGCCCTCCGGCTTCGGAAATCTCCTGGGCCGCGGCCGGCCGGGCCATCGAAGCCTTGGGCTTCTACCTCTTCAAGCTCGTCTTTCCTTTCGGCCTCGGACTGACGGCCGACCCCGGCCGCGTTTTCGGCCGTCCCGAGGCCCTCGTCCCGGGCTTGGCCGCGGCGGCCGGAGTCGCGGTATCCGCGTGGCTCGTCTTTCGCGGCCGGAAGATCCGGATCGAGGCCGCCGGCGGCGCCGCCTTCGGCCTTCTCGTGGCTCCCGCCCTGGCCGTCGTTCTCTCTCCGGCGGCCGAATCCCTCCTGGCCTGGCGTTTCCTCTATCCGGCCTCGGGGCTTCTCGTCTTGGCCGTCGTCCGGGCCATGTTCGGTCTTCTCCGGCCTCGGGCCGCGGCCTTCGCCCTTTTCGTCCTGGCCGTCTTATATGCCGTCGAACTCGGGCCGCGGGTCCGGTCTTATGGGCGGGAGGAGGCGGAGATCTGGCTGGGAGTCCGCCACCCCGGCCGGGAAGACGCCCTCGCCCGTCTCAACATCGGCCTCGTCTGGCTGGAAAAGGATGAGGACCGGGGGCTGGCCATCCTCCGCAGCGTCCGGGACGAACGCGGCCGGCCCGACGCCGCCCGTCTCAGGATGCGGGTCGCGGAGGAGCTGGCGGCCCACTACACCCGGACCAAGAACACGGCCAAGGCCAGGCCGCACTACGAAGAGATCTTCCGCTCCGGGGATCCCCCCTCGACGTATCTCTACTTGAATTACGCCGTCTTCCTCGCCCTCGAGGGACGCCCGGCCGAAGGGGAAGCGATCGTCGTCCGGATCCTCGAGCTGTTTCCCCGCAACCGCCTCGTCCTGCTCAACGCGGCCCGGTTTTATGCCGTCGCCGGAGACTATCGGGCGGCCGCCGAATGCCTCCGGCGGAGTCAGGCCTTGTTCCCCAGCCCTCAAACCTTGGATGAGATCCGGGCCCTCGAGCTCCTCCTGAACAAGGATTGAGAAGCCCTCTCCCTACATCTTTTCGGGGACGGGAATGCCCATCAGGTCGAGGGCCTCGGTCAGGACCGCTCTGGCGAGGTGGAGGCCCATGGTCCGGACGTTCTTGACGGCGGGGTCCGCTTCGCCGAGGACCGTGTGCTTGTGGTAGTAGGCGTTGACTTTCTGGCTCAAGGTGAAGGCGAACTTGGCCAAATGGGAGAACTCGAGCGACGCGATGGAGTGGACGATTTCCTCTTCGAACTGGGCCGCGGCGACGATGATCTCCCACAGTGCGGCCTTCTCGCCGGCCTTGAGGACGCCGAGGTCGACGGCCGGGTCCGCGGCCCTCCGGACGAGGTCGGCCGAAGCGACGCCCTCGCGCTCTTCGAGCTTTCGAAAGATGCTGTTCAGGCGGACGGCGGTGTACATGAGATACGGCCCCGTCTCCCCCTCGAAGCTCAGGGCCTCGTCGACGTCGAAAATGATCAGGGAGTTCCGGGCGAACTTGAGCATGTAGTAGCGGAGAGCGCCTCGGGCGATTTCGGCCGCGATCCGATGCCGGGTTTCGGGGGGGAGGCCGGGATGGCGCTTCTCGACCTCGGCCGAGGCTTTCCGTTCGAGAAGGTCGAGAAGGTCGTCGGCCTTGACCCCGAGCCCCTTGCGGCCCGAGACTTCGACGAAGCTTTTTCCGGTTTCCCCTTTCGCCGGCTCGAAGCCGAGGTGCCCGAGGCTTCGGGGCGAGAGGGCGACCATTTCGTAGGAAAAGTGGAGGGATTTGGCGGCTTGGGCCTCGAAATGAAGGGCCCGGAGGCCTTGATAGACGATTTTCTGGAGGTAGGACTGGCGGACGTCGATGACGTTGTAGACCTTGCTCGCCCGGCCGAAGGAGACGGCCCGGTCGTTGGGGACCGAGGTCGTGATCCAGATCGTTCGTCCCTTTTTCTCGGCGAACGGCTCGTAGGAGAAGTCGCGCTCGAGGAGCCCGAATTTCCAGAGCTGGTAGGCGATGTCCTTCCCGACGTAGGTCACCGTTCCGTCCGAACGGACGATGACCTTTTCCCGGTCCTTGTCGATGTCCTCCGGAAGCCGCATGACCCAGCAGCCGGCGTTGGGGCCGTCTTCGGCCCGTTCGATCCCGCCCTTGTCCTTGAGGAGCTCGAAGGCCCGCTCCCAGAACTTCAGGCCGAGGATGCTGGACTCGCAGGGAAGGACGTCGTAGGAGGCGTCGATGCGGCTCATCGTCTCGAGGTGGGCCCGGAGAATCCGGCGGGAGATGTCGTGGGCCAGGGCGGCTTCGGGGCCCTCGCCGCTCTCGATCCGCCTCAGGATCTCGGCCTTCCGCGGCTGGGCTTCCGGATGGGCGTCGAGATAGGCCGCCGTCCGGGCGTAGAGGTCCCAGCAGTAATAATCGAACTTCTCGATCTTCCCCAGGTCGTTGCGGGTCTTGGATTCGAGCTCCATCAGGCCGAAGACGACGTCGACGACCTGGACGCCCGTGTCGTCGATGTAGTTCTGGACCTCCACCGTCTCGCCCTTGGCCCGAAGGCAGCGGACCAGGGTGTCGCCCAAACAGGCGTTCCGGAGGTGCCCGATATGGGCCGCCTTGTTGGGGTTGATGTTCGTGTGTTCGACGACGATCTTCCGCTCTTCGGGGACGAGGGCCGGCCGGCCGAGGGCCGCCAGCCGGGCCCGGAAAAAGGCCGTCTTGTCGAGAAAGATGTTGATGAACCCGGCCCCGGCGACTTCGAGGCGTTCGACGCCGGGCAGGACCTCGAGCCGGGCGAGGATTTGGCCGGCGACCTCGCGGGGATTCGCCCGCCGCTTCTTGGCCAATTGCATCGGGAGGGAGAGGGCGATGTCGCCGAACTTGGGCTGGGGCGGATAAAGGAAATCGACATCCCCGGCGGAGACGTCATACGTCTTTTCGAGCTTCTCGAGGAGGGCCTTGCGGAGGTCTTCTTTGAGCCGGATCATGGTCCGCCCATTATAGCAGAACGAGCGACGGTCTTGGCTGATTCTTTGCCGGACGGGGCGGCCGGGAAGGCCGGGCCCCGCCGCGCCCTTGATAATGGCGCGGGGAAGCGGTTAAAATAGAGCTTCGTTTTTATTCCCCGAGAAGGACGCCCTCATATGAAACGAACCCGCTTCAACGCCAACCATCGCCGCCTCGGAGCCCGAATGATCGAGTTCGTCGGCTGGGACATGCCCGTCGAATACAAAGGGATCATCGACGAGCATCTCGCCTGCCGGACGGCCGCCGGACTCTTCGACGTCGGCCACATGGGCGAGATCCACATCACCGGCAAGGACGCCCTGGCCTTCGTCCAGCACATTTCGCCGAACGACGCCTCCCGGCTTTCGCCGGGCATGGTCCAGTACACGGCCCTCCTGACCGACCGGGGAACCTATGTCGACGACATGCTCGTCTACTGCCTTCACCCGGAGTTTTATCTCCTCGTCGTCAACGCTTCCAACACGGACAAGGACTACGCCTATATCGTCGGCCAAAAGGACGGCTTCGCCGTCGCCCTCGACAACCCCTCCGACCGCTACAGCCAGCTCGCCCTCCAGGGACGCCGGGCCGTCGAGATCCTCCAGCCCTTGACCGACCTCCCCCTCGCCGGAATGAAGTCCTTCACCGCCGCTTTCGGCAAAGTCTGCGAGAAGGAATGCCTCGTCTCCCGGACGGGCTACACCGGCGAGGACGGCTTCGAGATCTACACCCTGGACCCCGACCCCGGGATCCTCTGGGATGCGATCATCGAGAAGGGGACGCCGCTCGGCCTCCAGCCCATCGGCCTGGGCGCCCGCGACACTCTCCGCCTCGAGGCCAAGCTGCCGCTCTACGGCAACGACATCGACGAGACGACGACCCCCCTCGAGGCGGACTTCAAGTGGATCGTCAAGTTCAAGAAGGGCGATTTCCTCGGCCGGGACGTCCTCGTCCGGCAGAACGAAGGCGGCCTTGCCCGAAAGCTCGTCGGATTCGAGGTCGTCGACAAGGGCATCGCCCGGCCCCATTACCCCGTCTTTCTCGGGGGGAGCCAGGTCGGACACGTCGCCTCGGGGACGTTCTCCCCCCTCTTCAAGAAGAGCCTCGGCCTCGCCTATCTCCCCCTCGCCCAGGCCGTCGTCGGGACCGAGTTCGAGATCGGAATCCGGACGAACCGGGTCAAGGCCCGGGTCGTCCCGACGCCTTTTTATAAGAGAGATTATTGAAGTTTCGTCCAAATTTTCGAGAAGGAGGCGCCTGATGGTTCCCCAAAATCTCCGCTACACGAAGGACCACGAATGGATCCTGGCCGACGGCGATACGGCCACGGTCGGGATCACCGACTTCGCCCAAAAACAGCTCGGCGACGTCGTCTATGTCGAGCTTCCGGCCGTGGGGACGGTCCTCGCCGTCCACCAGACGATCGGGACGATCGAATCCGTCAAGGCCGTCTCGGAGATCTTTTCGCCGGTCTCGGGAGAGGTCGTCGAGACCAACGGCCGTCTGGCCGACGCCCCGGAAGCCGTGAACCAGGACCCCTACGGTCAGGGCTGGATCTTTAAATTGAAATTGGCGAACAAAGGCGACTTGGAGGCCCTGATGTCCGATTCCGAATACGAGACCCGCCTCGCCGGCCTCGAACACTGACCATGAGCTATATCTCCCTCAGCGCCGCGGACAAATCGGAGATGCTGGCCCGGATCGGCGTCGCGGCCGTGGACGAGCTTTTCGGGTGCGTTCCCGAGGAGCTCCGGCTCGGCCGCGACCTCGACCTTCCGCCGGCCATGTCCGAGCCCGAGCTCCTGGCCCATTTCGATAAAATCGCCGGCCGCACGACCTATCCCCGTTACCTGTCGTTCCTGGGAGGCGGGGCCTACCATCATTTTATCCCCGCGGCCGTCGATGCCCTGAGCGGGCGGGGAGAGTTTCTTTCGCCTTACACGCCTTACCAGCCCGAGGTCAGCCAGGGGACGCTCCAGGTCATCTTCGAATACCAGACCCTGATCTGCCAGCTCACCGGCATGGACATCGCCAACGCCTCGCTCTACGACGGCGCCTCGGCCGCAGCGGAAGCCGTGCTCATGGCCCAGCGGCTCAACGGCCGCTCTCGGGTCCTGGCCGCCCGCTCCCTCCATCCCCAGTACCGCCGGACGATCGAGACCTACACCCGGAACCTCGGCCTGACGATCGAGGACATCGGGTTCGGCCCCGACGGCCGCTTGGACGGGGCCGACCTGGCCGCCAAGCTCAAGAACGATGTCTGCGGGATCATCATCCAGTCGCCCAACTTTTTCGGGGTCATCGAAGACCTCCCCCGGGCCGCCGAGGAGGTCCACGGGCGGCAGGCCGTCTTCATCGTCGCCGTGGCCGAGGCCCTCTCTCTCGGCATCTTGGAGGCGCCGGGCAAGCTCGGCGCGGACATCGTTTGCGGAGAGGGCCAATCGTACGGCCTGGCCCCGGCTTTCGGGGGCCCCTTTCTCGGATTCATGGCCTGCGGAAAAGCCTCTCTCCGCCAGCTTCCGGGACGGATCGCCGGACAGACGAAGGACGTCGACGGCCGGCGGGGATTCGTCCTCACGCTCTCGACCCGGGAGCAGCACATCCGCCGGGAGAAGGCGACCTCGAACATCTGCACCAACCAGGCCTGGTGTGCCCTCCGGGCGACGATTTTCCTGGAAACCCTGGGCCAGGCCGGCCTCCGGGAGACGGCCCTCCAGAATATGCACAAGGCCCGCGCCGCCCTGGGCCGGCTGACCCGGATCACGGGAGTCCAGGCCCGTTTCACGGGCCCCGTTTTCAACGAGTTCGTCCTCGAACTTCCGAGGGACGCGGCCGCCGCGGCCGAAGGCCTGAGAGCCAAGGGCATTTTGGCGGGAATCCCTCTCGGCCCGGACTACCCTGAGCTTCAAAACGGCCTTCTCGTCTGCGTGACCGAGGTCCAGAGCCGGGAGTCCATCGAGCGCCTCGCCTTGGGCCTCGAGGAGATCCTCCGATGATCCGCGAATCCCTCATCTTCGAGATCAGCGATCCCGGCAAACCGGCCTTCGCCCTTCCGGCCCTCGACGTCCCCGAGGCGGAAGGCCTCCTCGATGGGCTGGCCGTCAGGTCGGACATCCCCGGATTTCCCCAGGTTTCCGAGGTCGAGGTCGTCCGCCATTTCACCCGGCTTTCCCAGCAAAACTACTGCGTCGACCTCGGCCTATATCCCTTGGGGTCGTGCACGATGAAGCACAATCCCAAGGTCAACGAGAAGGTCGCCGGGCTCGCCGGATTCGCCCAAGCGCATCCTTGCGCCCCCCCCGAGACCGTCCAGGGCTGTCTCGAGGTCATCAAGAGCCTCGAGGACGCCCTCTGCGAAATCACCGGCCTTCAGGCTTTCACCGTCCAGCCCTCGGCCGGGGCCCAGGGCGAGCTCGTCGGGATGATGCTTATCCACGCTTTCCTCAAGTCGAGGGGCAACCCGCGCAAGATCGTCCTCATCCCCGACTCGGCCCACGGGACCAACCCCTCCTCGGCCCACCTTTGCGGCTACAAGGTCCAGGAGGTCAAGTCGGATCCGACCGGCCGGATCGACCCGGACGAGCTCGAGAAGGCCGTGACCGAGGATGTCGCCGCCCTGATGGTCACCAACCCCAACACCCTCGGCGTCTTCGAGTCGGATATCGCCGACATCGCCCGGATCGTCCACGCCAAGGGCGGACTCCTCTACATGGACGGGGCCAATATGAACGCCTTGACCGGCATCGTCCGGCCGGGCGACATGGGAGTCGACGTCCTCCACATCAACCTCCACAAGACGTTCTCCACGCCCCACGGCGGGGGAGGGCCGGGTTCCGGACCGGTCGGAATCGTCAAAGCCCTCGAGCCGTTTCTTCCGACGCCGGTCGTCGTCCGCCGCGGGGAGGCCCTCGACCTCGATTTCGAGCGGCCCCGATCCATCGGACGCGTCCGGGCCTTCTTCGGCAATTTCCTGGTCGCCGTCAAGGCCTTGGCCTACATCCGGACCCTCGGACCCTGGGGCGTCCGCGAGATCGCCGAGATCTCCGTTCTCAATGCAAATTACATCCGCAAAAGCCTCGAGGGAATCTACGACCTCAAATACGACGCCCCCTCGATGCACGAATGCGTCTTCTCGGACAAGCTCCAGAAGGAGGCGACCGGGGTGACGAACCTCGACATCGCCAAGCGGCTGATCGACCACGGATACCATCCGCCGACGATGTCTTTCCCCCTGATCGTCCAAGGCGCCCTCATGATCGAGCCGACGGAGACCGAAAGCAAGCGCGACCTCGACGGCTTCATCGAGGCCATGAAGGCCATCGACAGGGAAGCCCGGGAGAGCCCGGAGATCCTCAAGGCGGCGCCCCATCATTCTTATGTCCGCCGGCTGGACGAGACGGCGGCCGCCCGCAACCCGGTCGTCCGGTGGGAGAAGCCGAAAAACCCGTGAGCCTCCAGAACCTGATCCTCAACCTCCACCGTTACTGGGCCGGACAGGGCTGCTACCTCGCCCCGAGCTATGACCTCGAGGTCGGGGCCGGGACGATGACCCCCGACACCTTCTTCAGGGTTCTCGATAGGAAGCCCTGGCGGGTCGCTTACGTCCAACCCTCGCGGCGGCCGACCGACGGGCGCTACGGGGAAAATCCCAACCGCGTCCAGAAGCACCATCAGTACCAGGTCATCCTCAAGCCTTCTCCAGCCGACATCCAGAAGGTCTATCTCGAGAGCCTCCGGGCCTGCGGGATCGACCTCCGCGACCATGACCTCCGGTTCGATGAGGACGACTGGGAATCGCCGACGATCGGCGCCTGGGGCGTCGGCTGGCAGGTCATGCTGGACGGCCTCGAAATCACCCAGTTCACCTATTTCCAGCAGGCCGGGGGGATCGAGGTCTTCCCCATCCCCGTCGAAATCACTTACGGACTCGAGCGCCTCGAGATGTTCATCGAAGGGCGGGAGGACATGTACGACCTCCAATGGTCGGACGACGTCACCTACCGCGACCTCAGGTTGGTCGAGGAGCGTCAGTTCTCGGAAT
>VGJF01000139.1 GCA_016867585.1 Candidatus Aminicenantota bacterium
CTATTGCGCCGACTCCGACCGGGCGACGAGGTCCTCTGCATCGTCGAGGAGCCCTACAACATCGCCACGATCGAAAAGACCGGCGTTTTCCGCGGCCGCTATCATGTTCTCCTGGGCGTTCTGGCCCCCCTCAAGGGGGTCGGGCCGGACGAACTCAAAATCGACCGCCTCGAGAGGAGAATCGCCGGAGGCCGGTTCCAGGAAATCATCATCGCCACGAATCCCACCGCCGAGGGAGAGGCCACGGCCCACTTTCTGGCGGGGGTCCTCAAGCCTTATCATCTTCGGCTTACCCGCCTGGCCATGGGCCTTCCCGTCGGCTCGGACCTCGATTTCGCCGACCAGGTGACGGTCCGCAAGGCCCTGGAGGGGAGGACCGAGCTCAGAGAATAATCCCGATTTCATTCCACAGGAGGACGTCCTTATATGAAAAAAAACTACCGGACGGTCGACGGGAACACGGCCGCGACCCATGTCGCCTACGCTTACGCCGAGGTCGCGGCCATCTATCCGATCACCCCTTCCTCGACGATGGGGGAACTGGCCGATGAGTGGTCGGCCCAAGGGCGGACGAACGTCTTCGGCCAGAGGGTCGACGTCGTCGAGATGCAATCCGAGGCCGGGGCGGCCGGGGCCGTCCACGGGGCCCTGACCGCGGGCGCCCTGACGACGACCTTCACCGCCTCCCAGGGGCTGATGCTCATGCTCCCCAACATGCACAAGATCGCCGGGGAGATGCTGCCGACCCTCTTCCTCGTCTCGGCCCGCTCCCTGGCCTGCCAGTCCCTTTCGATTTTCGGCGACCACAGCGACGTCATGTCGGCCCGCAACACGGGCTTCGCCTTGACCTGCGCCGGATCGGTCCAGGAGGCCCAAGACTTGGCCATCGTCGCCAACCTGGCCAGCCTCCGAACGAAAATCCCCTTCCTCCACTTCTTCGACGGCTTCCGGACCTCGAACGAGGTCCAGAAGGTCGACGTCGTCTCGGAAGACACCTTGGCTTCGCTTCTCGAGCCGGAGACCGTCGAAGATTTCCGGAACCGGGCCCTCAATCCCGAACGGCCGATGATGAAGGTCGGCCAGCACAACCCCGACGTCTATTTCCAGGGACGGGAAACGGTCAACAAGTACTACGCCGAGGCCCCGGCGATCGTCCAGCAATACATGGACAAGGTCGCCGAGGCCGTCGGCCGCCGATATCATCTGTTCGACTACGTCGGCGCCCCGGACGCCGACAAGGTGATCATCATCATGGGTTCCGGCGCCGAAACGGCCGAAGAGACGATCCATTATTTTAATCCCCGCGGGGCCAAGTTCGGCGTCGTCAAGGTCCGCCTCTACCGTCCCTTCGACGCCAAGGCCTTGATCGCCGCCCTCCCGGCCTCGGCCAGAAAGATCGCCGTCCTCGACCGGACCAAGGAGCCCGGGGCCCTCGGCGAGCCCCTCTATCTCGACGTCATGACCGCCCTCGCTGGCCGCGGCCTGACGATCATCGGCGGCCGCTACGGCTTGTCCTCCAAGGAATTCACCCCGAACCAAGTCAAGGCCGTCTACGACCATCTCGACGGGGCGTGCACCCACGGTTTCACCGTCGGGATCGAGGACGACGTCATGAGGACCTCGCTGCCCTTGGGCCCTTACATCGACACGGAGCCCGAAGGGACGGTCCGGTGCAAGTTCTGGGGCTACGGCTCGGACGGAACGGTCGGGGCCAACAAGAACTCGATCACGATCATCGCCGACAACACCGACCTCTTCGGCCAGGGCTATTTCCAGTACGACTCCAAGAAATCCGGCGGGGTGACGATCAGCCACCTCCGCTTCGGCAAGAAACCCATCCAGTCCCAGTACCTCCTCAACGCCGTCGATTTCGTCGCCCTTCACAAAGCCGCTTATATCGGCCGCTACGACATCCTCGAAGGCCTCCGGGAAGGCGGGACCTTTCTCCTGAACTCCCCCTGGATGAAAGAGGAGGTCTTCGAGAACCTGACCGAAGAGATGCAGCGGACGATCATCGACAAGAAGATCAAGGTCTACAACATCGACGCCCTGAAGATCGCCGGAGAGCTCGGCCTGGGCGTCCGGATCAACTCGATCATGCAGGCCTGCTTCTTCAAGATCTCGGGGGTCCTTCCCGAGGCCGAGGCCATCGCCCTGATCAAGAAAGCCATCCACAAGAACTTCCACAAAAAGGGCATGAACGTCGTCCAGATGAACTGGGACGCGGTCGACCGGGCCGCCTCGGGGCTCGAGGAAGTCCCCATCCCCGGCCGGATCACGAAATCCGCCCCCGTCCCGAAGCTCGTCCCGGACGACGCCGACGAGTTCACGAAATCCGTCATCGACCCGATCATGCACTTCAAGGGCGACACGATTCCCGTCTCGAAGATGCCCTACGACGGACGGATTCCCACGGCCACGGCCCGGCTCGAGAAGAGGGGGATCGCCGTCGAGGTCCCGAAGTGGATCCCGGCCAACTGCACCCAATGCAATCAATGCGCCTTCGTCTGTCCGCACGCCTCGATCCGGCCCAAGCAGATCGCCCCGGCCGACCTCGCCGGCGCCCCCTCCGGCTTCGAGACCGTCAAGTCGAACGCCAAGAACGACCGGGACCTCCGGTACCGTCTCCAGGTTTACGTCGAGGACTGCGTCGGCTGCGGCTCCTGCGCCGAAACATGCCCGGCCAAAACCAAAGCGATCGTCATGACGCCGATCGAGGACCAGAGGGCGGCCGGCGAGTCCGAGAAGGCGGTGTTCTTCGACGCCCTCCCCGACAACGTCCTCGACGGCGTCCGCCGCGAGACCCTCAAGGGCAGCCAGTTCCTCCGTCCCCTGTTCGAGTTCAGCGGGGCTTGCGCGGGCTGCGGCGAGACCCCGTACGTCAAGCTGGCGACCCAGCTCTTTGGCCACCGGATGATCATCGCCAACGCGACCGGCTGCTCCTCGATCTACGGCGGGACCTTCCCGACGTCGCCCTATTGCGTGACTCAGGACGGCCGGGGGCCGGTCTGGGCGAACTCCCTGTTCGAGGACAACGCCGAGTACGGATTTGGCATGCGCCTGGCCGTCGACGCCAACCGTCGGCTTCTCGCCGCCTCGATCGAGGGGGCTCTGGCGGCGGGCACGACGCCCGCCCTGGCTGAGGCCCTGGCCAAGATGAAGGGGCTCTGGAAGGCGACCGACGACGCGGCCAAGGCTGCCGCTCAGGCCGTCCGGGAGGCCCTCCCCGAGGCCTTGAGACGAGCCAACGGCTCCAAATCATACCTGACGAAAATCGACGGGCTCAAGGACTTTCTCGTTGAAAAGAGCGTTTGGTCGATCGGGGGGGACGGTTGGGCCTACGACATCGGCTACGGCGGGCTCGACCACGTCGTGGCCATGAACCGGAACGTCAACCTCCTCGTCCTCGACACCGAGGTCTACTCCAACACGGGGGGACAGGCCTCCAAGGCGACCCCGACCGGTTCGGTGGCCAAGTTCGCCGCCTCCGGCAAAAAGACGGGCAAGAAGGACCTCGGCCGGATGGCCATGAGCTACGACTACGTTTATGTCGCTTCGGTGGCCATGGGAGCGAACATGAACCAGTGCCTCAAGGCGTTCCTCGAGGCCGAAGCCTACGACGGCCCGTCGATCATCATCGCCTATTCCCCGTGCATCAACCATGGGATCGACATGCGGAAATCCCAGGCCGAGGAGAAGCTGGCCGTGGACACGGGCTACTGGATCCTCTACCGCTACAACCCCCTCCTGGCCAAGGACGGCAAGAATCCCCTCGTCCTGGATTCCAAGGAGCCCAAGCTCGAATACGAAGCCTTCCTCAAGAATGAGATCCGCTACCGGACGCTCGTCCAACAGTATCCTGAGATCGCCAAGGAGCTCTTTGCCCAAGCCGCGGAGGAAGCCAAGAAGCGCTACGCGATCTTCAAGAGGATGGCCGAATAAGCCGCCGTATTTGACTTCGGGAGGACGATGGACATGAGGCTGCGCCGCAGATCGAAAATCCCGATAATCGCCGCCGCCGCGTTCACCGGATTTCTCGCCGCCCAGATTCCACCCGACCGATGCCTCGTCCCGCCGTCGGTCCGGGATCCGATCATCAACGAATTCTCGGGTGAACAGGCATTCCTCCATGTCCAGATGCTCGCCGCCAACCGGAACAGGCCGGCGGCCGAATACGAGCATGGGTATTTCGAGACCTTCTACATCCGCGACCAAGCCCAAGAGGCGGGCTTGTCGGATGTCGCGGTCGAGTTTTTTCCCTCCAGGGACGTCTGGGACGCCGAGGAGGCCGACCTCTGGCTCGTTGAGCCTGTCCGAAAAAAGCTGGCCAGCCTCAACCAGGTTCCCGCCTCGCTCGCTTCGGGGAGCATGAGCGCCGATATCGAGGCCGAGGTCGTCTATGTCGGTCCCGGCCGGGAGGCCGATTACGCCGGCAAGGACGTCGCCGGAAAAATCGTCCTCGGCAGCGGCTCGGTCGGCGGCGTCTTCGCCGCCGCCGTCAACCAGCGCGGAGCGGCCGGGGCCCTGGGGACGGGTTCGCCCGGGGTGACCGGCAACGCCGCCGGATACACCCTCGACCAGATCGGGTGGTCGAGCGTCTCCCCCCAGCCCGATAAAGGCGGCTTCGGTTTCTCCCTTTCCCTCCGTCAATTTCTCGAGCTCCGGGGATACCTCGACCGCGGCCAGAACGTCGTCGTCCGGGCCCATGTCCGAACGAAGAGACATCCGGGCAAGGTCAACGTCATCCATGGCGTCATTCCGGGAACGGACCCGGACGCCGGAGAGCTTCTTTGCGTCGCCCACGCCTTCGAGACGATCGCCACGCCGGGAGCGAACGACAACTGCACCGGAGTCGGGACGATCCTCGAAATCGGCCGGACGATCGCCCGTCTCGTCCGGGACGGCCTTCTTCCGCGGCCCCGCCGGACGATCCACTTTCTGTGGGGGAACGAGATCTCGGGATCGACGGCCTTCATGTTCAAGCATCCCGAACTTCAGGACAAGCTTCTGGCCGTCCTGAATTTCGACATGACCGGGGCGAATCCCAAGACGACGGATTCCTATCTCCGGATGAAAATGACCCCCGACGGGCGGCCGAGCCATTTGAATGACCTCATCGCCAATCTTCTCCAGTTCGTCGACCAGGCTGAAATCCGGACGACCCAGGGCGCCAACGCCCAATTCAACTACCGCCTCTGCCCGCCGGCGGCCATCACCTCGGGCAGCGACCACTCCGTGTTTCTCGCGGCCGGGATCCCGGCCATGCAGTTCAACTACTGGCCCGACAACTTCTATCACAGCAGCGCCGACCGGGTCGACCAGGCCGACCCGACCGAGATCAAGCGGGTCGGGGTCGCGGCCGCGGCGGCCTTCGCCTACCTGGGGAGCGCCGGTCCGGCCGAAGCCCGGGCCCTGGCCTGGGAGGCGGCGGCGAACGGAGAAAAATGGATCGCCGAAGTCGCCCGCCAGAGCGTCCGGCTTCTCGGCGGCGACCCGGCCAAAATCCACGGGCAGCATGTAGCCGCCCGGAACAAGGTCGACGGCGCCTTTAATCGGGCGAAAGGCGCTGTAGAATCGGTGTTGGCTCTGGCCAGGACGAAGGAGGTCGAAGCGGACGTTCAATCCCTTGTCCTCAGCCTGGCCGCCAACCGGGACACGGCGGCCAAGCGCTTGGAAAAGGTCTATGCCGGCCGTTGCGCCGAACTGAAGGTGAAGCCGGCGGCGGCCGTCCTGGGCGAAAAGGAGCGGGAATACGCCCGCCTGATCCCCCGCCGTCTTTTCAAGGCCTATTCCGAGGAAGCCCAGAGGCGAAGCCAAGGGCAGAGGGGCGGCCAGACTCCGCCGGCCAAGACACCTTCGGCGGCGGCTCAAGAAAAAACGGCGCCCTCCCGCCCCGGCGCCGGGGGAGGCCGGGGGATGGGCTTCGTCGCGACCTCGGTGAACTATTTCATCGACGGGAGGCGCAGCCTTCTCGACATCTACAACGCCGTCCGGGCCGAGTGCGGCAATCTCCAGGTCGGTAGCTCGGATTCCAAGTATGCCTACGTCTTGGGGCCGGAATATCCGGATGTCGCCCTGGAGACCGTCGTCGCGATCATCGAGAATCTCGAAAAATCAGGGACGATCGAGATCCTCCGACCGAAGGCGGGGAAAACCGGGCTCGAGTAGCCGGGACTCGTCACGGCCTCGGCCTCGACGTCCACGGCGTCTGGCCGTGGCTTTCCCGGGAGATGCGCCGGGGCCTGACCTTCAAGCCGGGGATGGTCCTGACCATGGAGCCAGGTCTCTATTTCCCGTTCAACGAGCTCAAATAGATCAACCGGCGAGCAGTCCCAGGAGATTGTCTTTCGTGAAAACGCGGACGTCGTCCGCGCGTTCGAGGAAAGGCTCGACGTCTCGGGCCAGGCTTTTCCAATCCGCCCCCGAGATGATGCGTCGAAGGGCGGATTTCCATTCCGATAAATCTATTTCAATTATTTCTCTGCCTTTCTGGACGATAGCCGCGGTCAGCATTTTGGGAAGAGGGGATAAGTTCTTCCAGCGGCTGATATACCAAAAGAGGTCATAATAATCCCGGCCCTTAGGATAGGGGCGAGTCATGATGGCGGCGATTTTCGAGGTAAAGAGAGACCGGAGGTCGTAATGCTGAATGAGAATGGGACGGACAATATTGACGATGGTCCTTTCGCCCGACCAGCCTTCGGGCGGGCGGATGTCAACTTCGAAGGAAATAGACAGATTCTGGTTGCGGTGTGGGGATAATCCAACGTCGTGGAGGATCTGGGAAAAGCGAAATGACTCCTTTTGGACGATGCGATCTTCTCTGACCGTTGTTGAGAGATGATATCCGCCTAACGCAAGGCCGGTCCGAATCTTCTGCATTTCATCTCGGAATTCCTCCGGATTCCAATCCGGGCCGGCCGAGAAGTCCAGGTCCTCGGAATAACGCGGGATTCGATACAAAAAACGAAGCGCCGTCCCGCCGACAAAATAGAGCTTAAGGTTAGCCCCCGATTTCTGGATTAGGGCTAAAATTTCGTTTTGAACGTACTCCCGAAGGACATGGAGTCGCTGCCCTCCGGCGCTTTTCGCGGTTTGAACGGCGACGTCTCTCATGTCCGCTCCTGGATATCACGGACAAAATCGACCACTTGATCGGCCGTCGCCGCGAATCCCGGCTTTCGGACCAGGCGGGAGAAAAGGCGAAATTCGGCGATACGGAATGTTTCGAGGTTTTGAAGCCGGAGGCTCTCGAGCCACAGAAGGGAAAAGGGATGGTCATGGACGAAAATGTAGACGAGGTCCAAGAGGGCTTTTTCGGGGGAGGCGACGACGATCCTTTCGCCGCCAAGAAGGACTTCGAGATAACCCCGAAATAGAGACGGCGTCAGATGATGGTAAATGAACACGTGGTCGATGGCCTCGAAACGGATGCCTCTTTTTGTCGTCACCGACGTCGGATGGAATGTCGCTTCAGGGATCATGCCGTGGAATTGGAGAGCCCATTCCAGGGAGAGATAGGAGGGATCGACGACGGCGTTGGCGATAGAGCCGGGGCTGACGTCCTTTGTCCGATACGGCTTCTGGATGAGGTACCAACCTCGCCGGATTTGGGCGAGTTTCCCGATTGCGACCCAGCGGGAGAGCTGGACAAGGATATGGCTCTGCGGATCGGGAAAGACCGCTAGATGGGAGGTATTAAAAAGGGGTTGATCGGCGAAGTGTCCGAGCAATTCCTCCCACTTCATACGCTTATATTAACATATATGTTAATAAATTGTAACAATATGATTCCCTAATTATCGACTTTTTCTTCCTAATCAATGTCGATTTTTATCGCTATTTTAGGCAGGGCTTCATGAATTGCGTTTAATTCCCTTGGAGTCAATGACCAAATTTCAGCGGCATAACGATCAAGTTCGATATTTAGCTTATCGAGTTCTCGATAGTTTTTCGCTTTGGGAAAAAGATGTATTAAATGCGGCTCAATGATGTGTCAAGATAAGGGAAGAAGATTAGGAGGTGGGGTCTTTGACGAGGATGAGCTTTCCCGTGGCCGAGGCGATTTCGACGCCGTCTTCGTCCTTGAGGACGGATTTGCAGGTGATGATTTTCCGGTCCCGGCCGACGACCCGGCCTTCGAGGACGCACTTCTGGCCGGTTTTGGCCGGCTTCTTAAAGCGGACGGTCATCTCCGCTGTGACGGCGGCCGCGCCGCGTCCGCGCTCGACGCCCCCGTAGGCGTGGGCGAAGCCCTCGTCGAGCAGCGTGGAAATGATTCCGCCGTGGAGGATTCCCAGCCATCCCTGGAATTTCCGTCCGGGAACGAACTCGGCCCGGCACCGGCCCGGCCCGGGGTATTCCATCCGGAGCCGGAGACCGTCGGGATTGTCTTGTCCGCAGGCGAAGCAGAAATGGTCGTCGGTGATTTTCATGTTATTTCTTGGGCCCGACGATGACCCAGGAGGCTGATTCGGGCTTGAGATGTTCCCGGATGAAGGCGTTCGCCTCTTCCAAGGTGATGGCGGCCAGTTCGTCGGCGAACGAGTCGAAGAGGCCGGCGCCGACTCCCGAGGCCACCATGAGCGACAGGGTCGAAACCCGGGAGGTCTTGGGCTCGTTCGAGCGGAGGAAGAAAGCCTTCAATTCCGTCCTGCCGGTTTCGAGCTCGTCGGCCGTGATGCCTCCGTCGTGAAATTCGCGAAGGGCCTCGGCCAGCGCCTCCCGGGCTTCGCCCGCCTTGTCGGGCGAAGCCTCCAGGAAAGCTTCGAACAGCCCGGCTTCCCTCATCGGCCTCGCGGCGGCCCCGACGTTGTAGGCGAGCTTCCTCTCCGACCGCAGACTCCAGAGCCTCGATCCGGGGCCTCGGCCGAGGATGTTTTCGAGGAGAAAGGAGAGGACGAAGAGGCGGGGCGTCGCCGGCGGCAGGAGAAAAGCGGCGCCGATGAAATTCTGCTGGGTTTTCTTCTCGATGATCCGGGGGGCCGGGCCGGGGGCATTCACCCGGAAGGTTCGAAGAGGCGTC
>VGJF01000140.1 GCA_016867585.1 Candidatus Aminicenantota bacterium
GAGGTGCCTCGGCGCTTATGTCCTCGACAACGGAACGGGCAAGGTCGCCTCCGTCTTCGCCAGACAGACCGTTCTGGCGACCGGAGGGTGCGGGGCCGTTTTCCTGAATTCCTCGAATCCCCGCGATTCCATCGGCGCGGGCTACGCCATGGCCCACCGGGCCGGGGCCCGCATCGTCAACATGGAGTACATCCAGTTTCATCCGACCGTCCTCTTCCATCGGGAGGCCGAGGGATTCCTGATTTCCGAAACCGTCCGGGGGGAGGGGGGTCGGCTCAAGACGACCGACGGGCGGACGTTCATGGACAAGTACGGGGGCGGCAAGGACCTCGCTCCCCGGGATGAGGTTGCCCGGGCCATCTACGAGGAAATGATCCTGACGAACGCCTCCCATGTCTTCCTCGATCTGGCCTCCTACGCCAAAATCGACATCCCCGAGCGCTTTCCCTGCATCTACAAGACCTGCCTGGCCCGAGGGATCGACATCTCCCGCCAGCCCATCCCGGTCGTTCCGGCCGCCCATTACTGCTGCGGCGGAGTCCTCGTCGACGGGCGCGGACGGACCTCGCTCGGCGGGCTCTATGCGGCCGGCGAAGTTTCCTGCACCGGGCTCCACGGAGCGAACCGGCTGGCTTCGACATCTCTTCTGGAAGGCCTCGTCTGGGGGACCCGGGCCGGGAGTGAGGCCGCCGCGGCGGCCGGGGGTCCGGCGTTTCGGGAGTCGGACATCCATGAATGGTATTATCCCGAACATCCCGAGGCCTTCGATCCGGCGCTCATCAACCAGGACTGGCTGACGATCCGGTCGACGATGTGGAACTACGCCGGGATCATCCGGACCCGCAAGCGGCTCGAACGGGCCAAGTCCGACCTCGAATACCTTCGCCACCGGGTCGAAAAATTCTACAAGGAAGCCTCTCCCGACCCGAAGATCGTCGGGCTTCGGCACGGCCTTCAGGTCGCCCTGATGATCACCCAGGCCGCCCTGGCCAACCCGACGAGCGCCGGGGCCCATTACCGTCTCGACTGAGCATCCGCCGGAATTGACATTTCCGGGCGACCGGATAGAATTAAGAATTCACGTTCGGATTTCGCGGAGAACTTCCGATGGGCCAGGTCCGAGACTACAAAGAGACGCTCAACCTCCCCCGGACGCCGTTTGCCATGAAAGCCAAGCTGGCGGCCATGGAGCCGGAGATGCTGCGCCGGTGGGAGGAGACCGGGCTGTACGCCAAAATCCTGGCCTCACGACGGGGACGGCCGGCCTTCGTCCTCCACGACGGGCCGCCCTATGCCAACGGACACATCCATCTCGGCACGGCGATGAACAAGATCCTCAAGGATTTCATCGTCAAGTCGAAGACCATGGAAGGGTATCTCGCCCCCTATCTTCCCGGCTGGGACTGCCACGGCCTGCCGATCGAGATCCATGTCGACAAGGCGCTCGGCGAGAGAAAGAACGATCTGCCGCTGACGGCTTTCCGGGAGGAGTGCCGGGCGTACGCCCTGAAATTCATCGAGATCCAGCGGGAGGAATTCCGGCGCCTCGGCGTGTTCGGCGAATGGGCGCGCCCCTACCTGACGATCGACCCCTCTTACGAAGCCGACGTCCTCCGCTTCCTGGCCTCGTTTTTCGAGGCGGGAGACGTTTTCAAAGGCAAGCGTCCCGTCCATTGGTGTCCGAGCTGCCGGACGGCCCTGGCCGAGGCCGAGATCGTCTATAAGGACAAGACCTCGTCCTCGATTTACGTGAAATTCCCCCTCGTCTCCGACCTCGGCGCCTTGGCCCCCGTTCTCCGGGGACGGGCGGTCTCGGTCATCATCTGGACGACGACTCCGTGGACCCTTCCGGCGAACCTCGCCGTGGCTTTCCATCCGGAATACGAATACGCGGCCTTCGAAGCGGGGACGGAAATCTACCTCGCGGCCAAGCGCCTTGTCCCGGTCCTGGCCGAGCTCCTGGGCGTCGCTTCTCCGAAAATCCTGGCGACGATCGAGGGGCGGTCTCTCGAGGGGCTCAAGGCCCGCCACCCCTTCATCGACCGGGAATCGCTGTTCGTCCTGGCCGACTACGTCACCTTGGGCGACGGGACGGGATGCGTTCACACGGCCCCCGGCCACGGCTACGAAGATTATCTGACCGGACTGGCCTACGGGCTGGAGATCTACACCCCCGTCGACGACGCGGGGAATTTCACCTCCGATGTCCCCGGCTACGCCGGGATGAACGTCTTCGCCGCCAATCCGGTCATCAACGCCGACATGGCCTCCTCCGGCTCCCTTCTCCACGAAGGGACGATCGGCCATTCCTATCCCCATTGCTGGCGGTGCAAGAATCCGGTCATCTTCCGGGCGACGTCCCAGTGGTTCATTTCCCTGGACAAAACCGGTCTCCGCAAGAGGGCCTTGGAGGAAATCGCCGGCCTCCGGTGGATTCCCGAATGGGGCCGGGAGCGGATCGCCGGGATGATGGCCAACCGCCCCGATTGGTGCATCTCCAGGCAACGGTCTTGGGGCGTCCCCATCCCGGCCTTCGTCTGCCGGGCCTGCGGGGAGATTCTGGCCGACGCGACGACGACGCGGCACGTCGCCGGGATTTTCGAGTCCTCGGGCTCGAACGCCTGGTTCCTGAAGGAGGCGGCCGAACTTCTCCCCGACGGGACGGCCTGCCCCCGGTGCGGCGGGACGGCCTTCGACAAGGAAAACGACATCCTCGACGTCTGGTTCGAATCGGGAGCGAGCCACGGGGTCCTGGGGAAGAGGTCCGACCTGCCCTGGCCGGCGGACGTCTACATCGAGGGCCACGACCAGCACCGGGGCTGGTTCAACAGCTCCCTGCTCGTCGGCCTGGAGGCCAGAGGGCGTTCGCCTTACCGGACCTGCATCACCCACGGCTTCGTCCTCGATGAACAGGGACGGGCGATGTCCAAATCGGCCGGCAACGCCGTCGAGCCCCGCGAAGTCATCGACCGCAACGGAGCCGAACTCCTCCGCCTTTGGGTGGCGATGCTGAATTACAAGGAAGACGCCCCGTTCGGCGAGGAGATCCTTCAGCGCCTCGTCGAGGCCTACAGAAAAATCCGCAACACCTGGCGCTTTCTCCTCGGGAACCTGGACGGTTTCGATCCGGACCGGGACGCCGTCCCCGAAGCCGAGATGGAGTTCCTCGATCGATGGGCCCTGGACAAGGCCGCCGAGGTCGGGGCGAAAATCCTCGAGGCCTACAAGGCTTACGAGTACCACCAGGTCTTTCACGCCGTTTACAACCACTTCTCGGTCGACCTCAGCGCCTTCTATCTCGACGTCCTGAAGGATCGGCTGTACTGTTCGGCCAGGCGTTCGGTCGCTCGCCGCTCGGCCCAGACGGCCTTGTTCCGCATCCTGACCGACACGCTCCGCCTCCTGGCGCCCATCCTGCCGTTCACGGCGGAGGAGGCTTGGGGGGCCATGCCCGGATTTCAAGCCAAGGAGGAGTCCGTTCATCTGGCCGTTTTTCCGGAACCGGCCCGGGGCCTCCTGACCCCCGAAGAACGGACGGCGGCCGAGGCCCTTCTGGCCCTGAGGGAGCGCGTTCTCAAGGAACTCGAGAAAGCCCGCGAGGAAAAGGCGATCGGCAATTCCCTGGAGGCCGGGGTCAAGGTCGGGATCCCGGCCTCGTCCGCCGGTCTCATTGAGCCGCGCCAGGACCTTCTCCCCGCCTTGTTCATCGTCTCCGAAGTCGAGCTCGGCCGGGCTCCGGGAGAGGAGCCGACCGTCATCGTCGGTCGGGCCGCGGGCGGGAAATGCCCCCGCTGCTGGAATTATTCCCCGAGCATCGGGACGGCGGCCGATCATCCCGACCTCTGCCGCCGCTGCGCCGATGTCGTCCGAGGGTCGAACGGATGAGGCGGGCGGCGCCCTACCTGATCGCCATCCTGGCCCTCGTCGTCCTGGACCAGGCCTCCAAGGCGGCCGTGGACCGGACGATCCCGCCCGGCACGGCGAAACCCGTGATCCCCGGCGTCCTCGCCTTGGCCCATGTCCGGAACACCGGGGCGATCTTCGGGATCCTGTCCGGGTCGAGCGGCCGCGGAGTGACTTATGCCATGGCCTTCCTGTCCCTCTTCGCCTTGGGATTCGTCGCCTATTATTTTCTCCGGACGCCGCCCTCCCAAAAGCTGTCCAAGTGGTCTCTGGCCTTGATCCTGGCCGGGGCCGTCGGAAACCAGATCGACCGCCTGGCCCGAGGCCATGTCATCGATTTTATCGACCTCTCCGCCGGCCGGTTCCATTGGCCGACATTCAACCTGGCCGATTCCTGCATCAGCCTCGGGGCCGTCGCTCTCGTGGCCGCGATTTTCTGGAGGAAGCCCCATGCATCCGATTCTCGTTAGACTCGGCCCGGTCACGATCCATTCCTACGGCTTCCTTATGGCCCTGGGCGTCGCCCTGGCCCTCTGGTTCCTTTACCGCCAGGGCAAGTCCCAGGGCCTCGACGCCCCGCGGCTCCTGGACGCGGCCTTTTACATCATGATCGTCTCCCTCGTCGGGGCCAAGCTCATCCTTTTCATCGGAAATTTCGAATATTACCTGAAGAATCCCCGCGAGCTTCTGTCGATCGCCCGGTCGGGAGGCGTCTTTCAGGGAGGTCTGGCCTTCGGGATCGTTTTCGCCCTCTGGTATTTCCGCAAGCACAAACTCCCGACCTGGAGGGTCGGGGACATCGCCGCGCCGGCCCTGGCCCTCGGCCACGGATTCGGCCGGATCGGCTGCTTTCTGGCCGGATGCTGTTACGGGAGAAGCTGCGATCTCCCCTGGGCCGCGACTTTCCACGACGACTATGCCCATAACCTCACCGGCGTTCCCCTGTCCGAGCCGCTTCATCCCGTCCAGCTCTACGAAGCCGGCCTGAATTTCGCCAATTTCCTCGTCCTGGCCTTCCTCCTCAGGCGGAAGGCCTTCACCGGCCAGATCTTTTCGCTGTACATCGTGAATTACTCCCTCATCCGCTATTTCACCGAGTTTTTCCGGGGGGATCATCCGGCCCGGGCCTATCTGTTCGAGGGGCCTTCGCCCCTCTGGAGCGTTTCCTATCCCCAGATGTTCTGCCTCGTCGGCCTGGCGGCGGGAACGCTCCTCTACCGGATATTCAAGAAACGCGGGCGTGATTAAAAAGGAATTTCGAATCTCGGACGAGTACGGCCGGGGAGAGCGGCTCGACGTCTTTCTCTCTCGGGAGGTCAGGGAATTCGCCCGGGCCGAATGGCAGAGGTTCATCGACAAGAATCAGGTTTGGGTCGACGGCGAGGTCCGCAAGCCGAGCTACCGGCTTCGGGAGGGGGACCGGATCGTCGCCGAGTTCGAGCCGCCGGTGCTCGCGGCCCTTCGGCCCGAGGTCATCCCCCTGGAGGTCATTCACGAGGACGCGGACTTGGCCGTCATCAACAAGCCGAGCGGCCTTGTCGTCCATCCCGGGGCCGGCCGGAGGTCGGGGACCCTGGTCAACGCCCTCCTCCACCGCTACCCCGAAATCGAAGGCTTGGGCCCCGAGGACCGGGTCGGCATCGTCCATCGCCTCGACCGGCCTACCTCGGGCGTCATCGTCGTCGCCCGTTCGCCTCTGGCCTACCATGAGCTCAAGAGGCAGTTCAAGGGCCGCGAGGTCAAGAAAATCTATCTCGCCCTTGTCCAAGGAAAGATGCCCCGGGCCGAGGGGACGCTCGATTGGCCCATCGGCCGGCACGTCCATCACGGCCGGAAATACTCGATCGTCACCCGCAAACCGAGGGTCGCCATCACCGACTACACGGTCATCAGGGAGTACGCGGATCATTCCCTTCTCGAAGTCCGGCCCCATACCGGACGGACCCACCAGATCAGGGTCCACCTTTCGGCCGCCGGCCATCCCGTGGCCGGGGACCGGACCTACGGGAGCCGAAAAACCGGGCCCGAGTTCTCCCGGCTCTTCCTCCATGCCCGCCGCCTGGGTTTCCGTCATCCGGCAAGGGGGGAATGGAGGGAGTTCGAAGCTCCGCTGCCCGAGGAATTCGAAGCGATCCTGGCCGCCTTGCCTTAAGCGGGCCGGGTTATCCGCCGAGGGCGACGGCCTCGATTTCGACCCGGGCGTCGCGGGGGAGGCGGGCGACCTGGATCGTCGACCGGGCCGGACAGGGAGGCTTGAAAAATTCGCCGTAGACCTTGTTCATGGCCGGGAAATCATTCATGTCCCGGAGAAAGACGGTCGTCTTGACGACCCTGTCCAGGGAGGTCCCGGCGGCCTCGAGGACGGCTTCGAGGTTGCCGAGGACAAGGCGGGTTTGGTCTTCGATCCCGCCGTCGAGGATCTCGCCCGTCTCCGGAACGAGCGAGATTTGACCGGAACAAAAGACGAAGCCCGCGGCGGCGATCGCCTGGGAATACGGGCCGATGGCCTGGGGGGCTTTCGGGGTCCGGATGTCTTTTCTCATCGGGGAACTCCTTCTTTCAGGACAGGACTTTGAATCGGACCGGGCGGCTCTCCAGAATCTCCGAACCATCGCGTCCGCGGGCCTGGACGACATGGGTCCCCGGCCGGAGAGGCCAAGACAGGGCGAAGGGAAAACCCGTCCGGCCGATTAAGCGCCCGTTGACCCACCACTCCACGGTTTCGACGGAGACCGTTTCCGTGACCGCGGCCTGGAGGCGGACGGCCTGGAATTCGGGCCTGAGGACCGGGTCGATTTTGAAGATATCTCCGTTGCGAGGGGAGGCGACGGCCAAGGGATCGGCCGGACGGCGGAGGGAAGCTCGGACGGCCGCCGGGCGGGCCCCGGGCTGGTGGGACAGGCCGCAGCTCGAATCCGGAACGGTTCCGGCGACAAAGATCTCCTCGATCGTCGAAGGGCAGCGGGGGCCGGGTTTGAGACCCGAGAGGGGGCAGATTCTCTCCCGGACGATCCCCTTGGGTTCGGGAAAGGGAGTTCTCGGCCCTCCGGCCTCGAGATGGAGCATGATGTCCCGGAAGAGGGGGCCGGCCCCGGTGATCCCCGAAACGCGATGCATCGGCGAACCGTCGAAGTTCCCGACCCAGACGCCGACCGTGAATCGGGGCGTATAGCCGATCGTCCAGTTGTCCCGGAAATCCTTGGATGTCCCGGTCTTGGCCGCGGCCGGGAAGGGAAGATTCAGGGGGGTCAAATAGCCGAAGGCGGGGATCCGGGCGTCCTTGTCGGACAGAATGTCGGTGATGATGAAGGCGATTTCGGGCGAAAAAATGCGTTTCGGAGGGGCCGGCGGCGGAAGCGTCAGGGCCGGGCCGGCCTTGGAGACGACCGATCGCAGGACCCGTTCCTCGACCGTCAGGCCGCCGCGGGCGAAGGCGGCGTATCCGCGGACAAGTTCGAGAAGGGTCACTTCGCCGTTGCCCAGGGTCAAACCGATCCCGTAAAAGCCAGGGCTTTTCTTCAAGCTGTCGAAACCCGCCTCGCGAAGACGCCGGTACAAAAGGTCGGGCCCGAGGAGGTCGAGGACGGCCACGGCCGGGACGTTGTAGGAGCTGGCCAGGGCGCTCCGGATCCGGATCGGCCCATGATGGCGTTCATCGTAGTTCTCGGGGGAAAAGACCCCTTCCAGGGTGGAAAACTCCGTCGGCGAGTCTTCGACCAGGGTCGCCGCGGTGAAGCCTTTCTCCAGGGCCAGGGCGTAGGTCATCGGCTTGAGCGTCGATCCCGGCTGGCGGCGGGCCGCGGCCCCGTTGACTTGGCCTTCTCTCGCGGCGTCGAAAAAATCGCGGGAGCCGGCCATGGCCAGAACCTCTCCGGCGGCGTTGTCGAGAACGATCGCGGCTCCGTTGGAAAGGCCCCTGTTTTCGAGAGAACGAAGGTGGGTCCGGAGAAGAGACTCCACCTTTTCCTGGAGACCGAGGTCGAGGGTTGTCCGGACCTCCCCCCCCCGGCGTTTGAGGCTTTCGGGCAGACGGGCGAGGATAAAATCGCAAAAATGAGGGGCCCGGAATTTCTGCTCAACCCGGGCGAGCCGGAGATCCTCCCGGAAAGCCCGCGAGATCTGGTCGGATGGAACGAGGGCTTGCCCGGCGACCCGCCGGAGAATCTCCCTCTGGCGTCCGATGACCGGCGCGGGATCGCGAAAGGGGTTCAGGGCCGAGGGGGATCGGGGCAAGGCCGCCAGAAAGGCCGCCTCGGCAAGGCTCAAATCCGCGGCCGGCTTCTCGAAATAAAGGCGGGCGGCGGCCTCGATGCCGAAGGCCAGATTCCCGTAGGGGATGCGGTTGAGATATTGGGCCAGGATCTCTTCCTTGGGAAGGGTGTTCTCGAGCCTGAGGGCCAGCCAAGCTTCGAGGGCCTTGGCCGGAAGCGTCCGGGGAAATCGGTAGATGTTCCGGACGACCTGCTGGGTGATCGTCGAGGCTCCCGAAACGATCCGGCCTCGCCGGAGATTTTGGGCCGCGGCCCGGGCGACGGACAAGAGGCTGAACCCGCCGTGGAAGGGAAAACGCTTGTCCTCGGAGGCGATCGTCGTCCAGACGACGTTCGGGGGAATTTCGTCCCGCCCCAACCATCGGCAGCGGCCTCCCTCGTCGGACAGGACCTCGCGGAGGAGCGAACCGTGGCGGTCGGCGAGGCGCAGGGAAACGACGGGCACGGGATCGAAGCGGCTCCGAGGCAAGGGAAGGCGAAGGGACACCCCGGCCGCCAAGACGGCCGAGGCGGCCCCGACGAGAAAGCGCCGCTTCGACTCGGGGCTCACTTGATGATTTTCAAAACCTGCTCGGCCGATCGTCCGAAGACTTCGGGGGCGTACATTTGCTCGACCTTGACTCCCGGAGCGGAAAAATCGCCGAAGGTCAGGGCCCGGGCGAGATATCGGTAGGTGTGGAGGCCGGGTCGGAGCGAATCCGCGAAAAGGAGAACCCGGTTGTCGTGGAGTTCAACGTGGTTGAAACCCTCCCACCAGGGGCGCCAATCCTCGTCGTCGAGAGCCCAGAGCGCCCGGAGCCGCTCTTCGCT
>VGJF01000141.1 GCA_016867585.1 Candidatus Aminicenantota bacterium
ACGGAGGCCGAGGACGATCCGGGCGCCGGGGACGAAGCCGGCGATCATGGCCGCGACCTCGTCGGCCGTCCCGACGGGCACCTCGGGGATGTGGGGCCGGAGCTTCCGGAGACCGATGTTGTAAGAGGCGTTGAGCATCCCGCAATAGGCGTCGCCCCGTCCTTCGACGAGATCCTTCCCCGATTCCTCGGCCGCGGCGGCGAACATGACCGGACCGTCGAACCTCTGGGCGAGGAGCGTCATCGGCCCCTCGGGGCCGAAATTCCCGAGGTAGAGGACGAGGGCGTTCGCCCCCGCCGCCCGGAGCTCGTCCAGCGCTTGGAGGGCGTTCGCCTCGTTTTCGACGATCGTCGGGATCTCGAAGACGGGGATTTTTCTCTTCCGGCAGGCGGCCTTGACCGCCCGGCGCCGCCGGCGCGAGAGCTCGATCGGAAAGCAATCCCGGCTGACGGCCGCGAGTCCGAGACGGACCTTGGGGATGTTGGTCATGGCTTCTCCTTCGACTGGCCGTAATAGGCCTTGGGGCCGTGCTTGCGCTCGAAGTGCTTCCGCAGGAGATAAGCCGGAAGCGGCCGGACGCCGGGATTCAGTCTTATCGTGTTCAGAGCCGTCCGGGCGGCGAATTCGAGGACGAGGGCGTGAATGACGGCCTCGGCCGCCGTCCGTCCCCAGGTGAAAGGCCCGTGGCCGGCGACCAGGGCGGCGGGCATTTCGAGCGGCGGCCTTCCGGCGAAGCGCTCGACGATGACCCGTCCCGTGTTTCTCTCGTAGTCGGCCTCGACCTCGCGCTTCCGGAGAAGGCGGGTCACGGGGACGGGCCCCGGGAAATAATCGGCCTGGGTCGTCCCCAGGCAGGGAAGGGGGCGCCCGGCCTGGGCGAAGGCCGTCGCCGCCGGGCTGTGGACGTGGCAGACGCCGCCGACGCCGTCGAAAGCCCGGTAGAGAGCGAGATGGGCCGGCGCGTCCGAGGACGGCCGGAGCCTCCCCTCGACGACCCGGCCGTCCAGATCGACGAGGACCATGTCTTCGGGGCGGAGGGATTCATGGGCCAGTCCGCTCGGCTTGATGGCCATGATCCCGGCTTTCCGGTCGCAGGCGCTGGCGTTGCCGAAAGTCAGGACGACCAGGCCGTGGCGGACGAGGTCGAGGTTGGCTCGGCAGGCTTTTTCCCTGAGGTCGTCTAGCATAGCTGCCTGTCCCGGATGGCGAGGAGGTCTTTCATGACGTCGTAGAGGGAGCCCGGGCCGTCCTTGGTTCCGAAGGCGTCGTGGAGACGGCGGTAGAGGGGATAGAGCTCGGCGTAGACGGCGTGACGCTCGGGATTCGGCTTGTAGGTCCGCGGACGGATCCCGGTCATGGCGGCCTGGGCCGAGGGGAAATCCTTGTGTCCGCCGGCCGCGGGTCCGGCGGCGACGGCCCCGGCGATGGCCGCCCCGAGGGCGCAGGTCTGGGAGGAGCGGGCGATCTTCATCTCCAGACCGGTCACGTCGGCGTAAATCTGCATGACCAGGGGGTTCTTTTCCGCGATGCCGCCGCAGTTTCGGACTTCGTCGATCCGGACGCCGTAATCCTCGAACCGCTTGATGATCGTCAGAGACCCGAAAGCCGTGGCCTCGATGAGGGCCCGGTAGATTTCCTCGGGCCTCGTGTGGAGCGTCTGGCCGAGGAGAAGGCCGGTCAGGCGCTGGTCGACGAGGACCGTCCGGTTGCCGTTGTTCCAGTCGAGGGCGAGAAGCCCTGATTGGCCCGGCCGGAGTTTGGCCGCCAGCCGGGTCAGCTCCTCGTGCGAGCCCTTCCGCGGCCCTCCGGGCCGGAGGTATTCGACGAACCAGTTGAAGATGTCGCCCACGGCCGACTGGCCCGCCTCGAGGCCGTAATAGCCGGGCAGGACGGAGCCGTCGACGATGCCGCAGAGGCCGGGGATGTCGGCCAGCTCCAGGTTGTTGGGCCAGACGCAGATGTCGCAGGTGCTCGTCCCGATGATTTTGACGAATTTCCCCGGCGCCACGCCCAAGCCGACGGCCCCGAGGTGGGCGTCGAAGGCGCCCGCGGCGACGGCCGTTCCCTCGACCAGGCCGAGCCTTCGGGCCCAGTCCTTCGAAAGGCCGCCCGTCCGGACGTCGGCCGTAAACGTCTTGTCGTAGAGGCGGCCGCGGAGCTCGCCGAGCCCGGGGTCGAGACGGGCGAGGAAGTCCCGGGCCGGCAGGCCGCCCCAGGCATCGTTGAACATCGCCTTGTGTCCGGCGGCGCAGCGGCTTCGCTTGATCCGGTCGGGCCGCGTCTCCCCGACGAGGACGGCCGGGATGTAGTCGCAACATTCGACCCAGCTTGCCGCCGCCTCGAAGACGGCCGGGTCGGTCCGGAGGCAGTGGAGGATTTTGCTGAAGAACCACTCCGACGAATATGTCCCTCCGCACTTGGCCAGATATTCAGGGTGATGCCCGGCGGCCAGGGCCGTGATCTCGGCCGCCTCGGCGAATCCGGTGTGATCCTTCCACAGCCAGGCCATGGCGTTCGGATTCCGGCGGAAGGCTTTCCGGAAGGCGAGAGGCTCGCCCGAAGCGTCGACCGGCAAGGGGGTCGATCCCGTCGTGTCCACGCCGAGGCCGACGACTTCCTCCGGGCGGAAGCGGGGGCGGATTTTCCGGGCCGCGGCCAGAGTTCGCTTGACCGCGGCCTCGATCCCGAGGAGGTAATCGGCCGGATTCTGCCGGGCGAGATCGGGATTTTTCGGGTCGAGGACGATCCCCGCCCTCCCCGAAGGGTAATCGTGGACGGCCGTGGCCAGCTCCCGGCCGTTTCCGAGGTCGACGAGGAGAGCCCTGACCGAATTCGTCCCGAAATCCAAGCCGAGACCGTAGGTCGTGTCTTTCATGGCCTTCCTTTACTTCGAAGCGTCCGCTCCCCGGGGGCGGCCCCGACCGACCGATCAGGGGGTTTCTTCCGATCCCGGGCCGGGATCTATGATAAACCAGAAAAATCGGCGAATAAAGGACGCAAGGACAAGTCCGGGAAGCGCCTCTCCGGCCGCCGGGGCGTCCTCAGCGGCAGCGCTGCCAGTCCGAAGAGCTGAAAACGGCGTCGAGCTCCTTCCAGAGGTCGGCGACGCTGCAGCTCATGACAATGAGGTCCTGGGGATCGCCCTTGATGTCCTTGACGAAGTCGGGCAGGAACGACTGCTCGCGAAAGCCGAGACGGCGGAAGATCTTCTGGGCTCCGGTCTGGGGCCGCATCATCCGGGCGACGATCGTTTCGATCTTGTTCTGGACGGCGATGAAGTAGAGCTCGCGGATCATGATCGAGCCCAGTCCCCGCTGCTGGAAGGGCCGGGCGACCATGACCCGGATCTCGCCCTGGTGGCGGCTCCAGGCCTCCCCCGAAAGCTCCAGGGCCCCGCTGGCGACGATGAGCCCGCCGTGGACGGCGGCGATCCGGATGTCCTCCCCCGTGTCGACCCGGCGGAGGCGGCAGGCGACGGCTTTGCGGTCCGTCACGTCGAATTTGAGGTACTTCCGGTCCTCGATCGGCAAGGCCGTGTAGAATTCCATGAGCTTGTCGAGCTCGTTCGGGCCGATCTTGAGGATCGTGACCTCGGTCCCGTCCTTGAGTTTTTCGCTTTTGTCCATGGATGATGGCACCCTTCGTAAGAAGATTTTTGTGTTCCCCACTATAAGAACGTCGTGGCCGTCTTGTCAAGGCCGCGCATTGACAGGCTTTCGGCCGGGGTGGTATCTTGGCAGGCGATTCCCATGCCCCGCCGCGGCCTCGTCCGACGATTCGTCGATTTTCCCCTCCGCCGGAAGCTCCTCCTGAGTTTCCTGGCCGTCATCGCCTTCGGCGGCGTAATCACCCTCATTGTCGGGACGCGGCTCGAGCACCGGACGATCATCGACCTCGCCCAGGCCAAGGTCCGCCACGACCTCGCCTCGGCCTGGATGATGTACCACGAGAGGCTGAACGCCATCGCCGACGTCGTCCGCCTGAGCGCCGCCCGGGAGTTCTTGGAAGACGCCCTGCGGACGGGGCGCCGCGACGGCCTGGCCTTGAAGCTCGACCTCATCCGGCAGGAATACGGCCTCGACGTCCTGACCCTGACCGACGGCCGCGGCCGGGTCGTCGTCCGCTCCCGGCGCCCCGAGACGTCCGGCGACGACCAGTCCGGAGACCCGTTCGTCGAGCGGGCCCTGGCCGGACAAACCGTGGCCGGGACCCAGATCGTCTCCGGGAAGGAACTCCTCAAGGAAGGGCCCGACCTCTTCGAGCGGGCCTACTTCGCCTTCATTCCGACCCCCAAGGCGGCCGAGCGGGCCGGGGACCACGAGGAGAACGGGATGATGCTCAAGGCCGCCGCCCCCGTCGCCGGCGACGAGGGCGGCCCTTACCTCGGCGTTCTCTACGGCGGTATCCTCTTCAACCGCAACTACGAGCTTGTCGACCGGATCAAGGAAATCGTCTTCAAGGGAGAGAAATACAAGGGCCACGACATCGGGACGGCGACGATCTTCCAGGGCGACCTCCGGATCTCGACCAACGTCCTCGACGACCGGGAGAACCGGGCCGTCGGCACCCGGGTCTCCCGCGAGGTCGACGAAGCCGTCCTCCGAAACGGCCGGTCCTACATCGGCCGGGCGTTCGTCGTCACGGCCTGGTACATCACGGCCTATGAGCCGATCCGGGACATCGACGGCCGGATCGTCGGGATGCTCTACGTCGGGATGCTCGAGCGGCCCTACATCGACCTCCGCAACCGGGTCATGGCCACGTTCGCCGGCCTGGCCGGTCTCTGCACCCTCGGCCTTCTCGGCCTCCTGACGATCATCGCCCGCCAAATCACCCGTCCGCTGGCGGCCATGGTCGAGGCCACGGACAAGATCGCCCAGGGCGACCTCAGCCACCGGGTCGAAATCCTCCAGGGGGACGAAATCGGCCAACTGGCCGGCTCGTTCAACCGGATGACGGACGAGCTCAGCCTGGCCCACAAGGACCTGACCGAATGGGGGCGGACGCTCGAGCGCCGGGTCGAGGAGCGGACGCGGGAGCTTCGGGAGACCGAAGAGCAGCTCATCATTTCGGAGAAGCTGGCTTCCCTTGGGAAGATGGCCGCCGGCGTCGCCCACGAGATCAACAATCCCCTGACCTCGATCCTCATCAACGCCCACCTCCTCCTCGAGCGGCCTGGCGAAAACGAGGAGGACAAGGAGACCCTGACCCTCATCGCCGACGAGACGACCCGCTGCGCGACGATCGTCAAGGGCCTTCTCGACTTCGCCCGGCAGACGCCGTCGAAGGCCGCCCCGACGAACATCAACGACATCGTCGACCGGACGCTCCAGCTTCTCGAGAAGCAGGCCGCCGTCCGGAACATCCGGATCGAGCGGAACCTCGACCGCTCTCTCCCCCCGATCGAGGTCGACGAGAACAAGATCCAGCAGGTCTTTTCCAACCTGGCGATCAACGCCTGCGAGGCCATGCCCGAGGGCGGGGCCCTCGTCGTCTCAAGCCGGCTGAGCCGGGACGGGACCCACATCGAAATCGTCTTCACCGATACGGGGGCGGGGATTCCCCGGGAAAACATCCCCAAGCTCTTCGACCCCTTCTTCACGACGAAGAGCTTCGGGACGGGGCTGGGGCTGGCCGTCAGCTACGGGATCGTCCGCCAGCGGGGCGGGACGATCCTCGTCCGGAGTGAAGTCGGCCGGGGGTCGGTCTTCACGGTCCGGATCCCCTTGGCCGAGCCGAGGGAGGAGAGACGCGCAGAGGAGACGCCATGACAAACGCGCCGAAATACAAAATCCTGGTCGTCGACGACGAGCTGACGGTCTGCAAGAGCATCCGCCAGGCCCTCCTCCGGGAGGACTACGAGGTCGATATGGCCTTGAGCGGGGAGGAAGCCCTCCGGAAGGAGGCCGAACGGCACTACGACGTCATGATCGTCGACCTCATGATGCCCGGCCTCAGCGGGATGGACCTTCTCAAGTCGCTAAAAGCCCAGAACCCGGACTCGAAGATCATCATGGTCACGGGCTATCCGACGATGAAGAACACGATCCAGGCCATGCAGCTCGGGGCCTTTGATTTCCTTCCCAAGCCGTTCCTGCCCTCGGACCTCCGCGGCGTCGTCGCCCGGGCCCTGGCCGAGGAGAAGGAACCGGCGGCCGGCTAACGGCGGAGGGCTTCCTTGACCTTGGCCCCGATATCGGCCGGGCTGACGGCGACATAGACCCCGGCCCCCTCGAGGGCATCCATCTTTTCCTTGGCCGTCCCCTTGCCGCCGGCGATGATCGCCCCGGCATGCCCCATCCGCCGCCCGGGGGGGGCGGTCTGGCCGGCGATGAAGCCGACGACGGGCTTGGGGAAGGAGGCCTTGATGTAGGCCGCGGCCTCTTCCTCGGCCGTGCCGCCGATTTCGCCGATGAGGATGACGGCCTCCGTCCCGGGATCTTCCTTGAAGAGCTCGAGGAGCTCGATGTATTTCAGCCCGACGATCGGGTCGCCCCCGATCCCGAGGGCCGTCGACTGGCCGTAGCCCTGGCGGCTGACCTGCTGGACGGCCTCGTAGGTCAGGGTCCCGGAGCGGGAGATGATCCCGATCGTCCCCGGGGTGTGGATGGGACCGGGCATGATTCCGATCTTGGCCTTGCCCGGGGAGATGATCCCCGGCGTGTTCGGCCCGATGAGGGCCACGGGTTTCGTCCGGAGGAACATCTTGGCCTTGAGCATGTCGAAGGTCGGGATGCCCTCGGTGATGCAGACGACGAGCTTCAATCCGGCGTCGGCGCATTCCATGATCGCGTCGGCCGCGGCGAACGGCGGGACGAAGATCGCCGCCGCGTCGGCCCCTTCGGCGGCCGCGGCCTCGGAGACGAAGTCGAAGACGGGGACGCCGAGGTGCTTCGTCCCGCCCTTGCCGGGCGTCATCCCGGCCACGACCTTGGTCCCGTACTCGATCATCTTGCCGGCGTGGAACGTCCCTTCGCCGCCCGTGATCCCGAGGACGACGACCCGCGTTTTTTCATCGAGGAGGATGCTCATCGTTGGCTCCTTGGGCTCCGCTCACCGGACCAGGCCGACGATCCGCTCGGCGGCCTCTTTCATTCCATCCGCGGCCGAGAAGGCCAGGCCCGACTCGGCCAGGATTTTCTTTCCCAATTCGACGTTCGTCCCCTCGAGGCGGATGACGACCGGGATCTTCGTCCCGAGAGCCTTGGCCGCCTTGACGACGCCCGAGGCGATCATGTCGCAGCGGACGATGCCGCCGAAGATGTTGACCAGGGCCCCCTTGACGTCGGGGTCGGAGACGAGGATCTTGAAGGCGTTGGTCACGGCCTCCTCCGTGACCCCGCCGCCGACGTCGAGGAAGTTGGCCGGCATCCCGCCGGCGTACTTGATGATGTCCATCGTCGCCATGGCCAAACCGGCCCCGTTGACCATGCAGCCGACGTTGCCGTCGAGCTTGATGTAGTTGAGGCTGTATTTCGAGGCCTCGACCTCGAGGGGCGACTCCTCGTCGAGGTCGCGCATCGCCGCGATGTCCGGGCGGCGGGCCAGGGCGTTGTCGTCGAAGTTCATCTTGGCGTCGAGGGCCAGGACGTCGCCCGACTTGGTCACGAGGAGGGGATTGATCTCGGCCAGCGAGGCGTCCGTGCCCTCGAAGGCCTTGGAGAGGCCGAGGATGAACTTGACCCCCTGCTTGAAGGCCTCGCCCTCGAGGCCGAGCTTAAAGGCCAGCTTGCGGGCCTGGAAGGCGAGGAGACCGGCGCCGGGATTGACGTATTCCTTGAAGATGAGCTCGGGCCGTTCGGCCGCGACCTTTTCGATCTCCATGCCGCCCTCGGTCGAGGCCATGACGACGACGGCCTCGCGGGCCCGGTCGATGACCATTCCGAGGTAGAGCTCCCGGGCGATGTCGAGGGCCTCCTCGACGAGGACGCGCTTGACCCGCTTGCCCTCGGGGCCGGTCTGATGGGTCACGAGCTGCATCCCGATCATCTTCTCGGCGATCTGCTGGGCCTCGAGGGGATTCCGGGCGAGCTTGACTCCGCCGCCCTTGCCCCGGCCGCCGGCGTGGATCTGGGCCTTGACGACGACCTTCGGGCCGAAGTGTTCGGCGATCGACCGGGCCGCGGCCGGCGTGTCGGCGACGTCGCCTCGGGGAACCCGGACGCCGAATTTGGCCAGGATCTGCTTCCCTTGATACTCGTGGATTTTCATTCCGCCCTTCCTTTATTTATGATGATTTCGGGGGAGGCACTCCTCCCGTTTCGACTGCCGCAGTCTTTCCGGGCCGTTATAACAAACGCCCGCGCCGGATGTCAAATTCCCGCCTAAAAGATGGGGGACACATTAAAGTGTCCCCCTTCTTCGGCTGTTAGCCGGGTCTTTTGACTTGACGCGGACGTTGGCCTATCCTTTAAGGATGGATGGCCCCAGAATGCGCTCAAGGGGCCTGAAGAGGCAGGAAATGAAAGAGACCCCTTATTCGAGATTCGAAACCGAGGGCTTGATTCTCCGCGACGAATTGGCGATCGACCGGACCCTCTTGGCCAACGAGAGAACTCTCCTGGCCTATCTCCGCTCCGGCGTGGCCTTGATCATTGCCGGCGCGTCGATCATGCATTTTTCCACCGTGGGCTGGTTCTGGGCCGTCGGGGCGGCCTGCGTTCCCATCGGCATCGTCGTCGGCATCATCGGCATCGTCCGGTACCGGAGGATGAGCGCCCTCATCTCCCGCCTCCGAAAAGAATCGCCGAGAACGGAGCGAAAGCCGTGAATCACGGCGAAATCGTCAGCTTTCTGTGGGGCGTCGCGGACCTCATTCGCGACACCTTCAAGCGCGGCAAATACCAGGATG
>VGJF01000142.1 GCA_016867585.1 Candidatus Aminicenantota bacterium
TCCGCCCGGATTTTCTCTGCCGGGACTGCGATCGCCGCGAGACATGCATCGAATGCTTCGCCTTCATCCGCCTCGAGGGCCGTCCCCTCAAGGCTCGGCTCTGCATTCACAAGCCGCCGGTCGGGATGGGCGAGTTCTTCGAGATTTTCGAGGCGCACATCCGTCCGCTCCAGGAGGAATGCGCCTACGATCTCGACTACGCCCTGAACTATCGGCTCGACGAGCGCCCGGACGCGCCGGGCCTTGCCCCGGCGGAGGGCGGAGGGAGAAAGGGATGACCGGCCCCGGCCCGTCCTTCCGGAGCCTCATCCTGGCGGCGGGAAAGAGCCTCCGGATGGGCCGGCTGGGCGAACGCCGGCCCAAGCATTTTCTGCCGGTGGCGAACGTCGCCCTCCTCGACCGCCACATCGCCGCCCTGGAGCCCTATGCCCCGACCCGGATTTCCCACAGCCGGCACAAGCAGGACGTCTTCAAGGCCCACCTGGCCGGGCGCCACGCCGCGGCCGTCGGGCGGGGCAGCCTGAGCCTCCACCTCAATCCCCTCATCGTCGAAGGCCCGCTCTATCCTTTCCTGGAGCTCATTCAGGAAACCGCCGCCGCCGGCCGGCGGGACTTCGTCGTCATCGGCGCGGCGGGCGACGCCTACAGCCCGATCGACCTGGCCGACTTGGTCCGCTTCCACGCTTCGCACGACAGGCCGGTCACGATCGTCGCGGCCAAGGGTTTCCCTACGCCGAAGGCCCTCCTCTTCTCGGTCGGCGCCGGCGGCCGGCTCGAGGCCTTCGCCCGGACGGCCGGGTCATCCTCCCCCCGGGACCTCGTCAACCTCGGCTACTACGTCGCCGGACCGAGGCTTCTCGAGGTCGTCGGGATGGACCTTCCCGCCTATCGGGAAGACGACGTCATCGCGATTTTGGCCGGTCTCGGGGCGGCCGCGGTTTATCTCGCCCCGGAAGGTTCGATCAACATCAACACCCCTTACAACCTTCTCCTGGCCAATCTCAGCGCCCTGAAACGGCTCAGCCGGGACGGTCCGTGGGATCGGCCGGGAGCCGGACGGCTGGAGATCGAAACCGGGGTCCTCCGCGGAGAGGATGTCGAGATTCACGATTCCGCCCGGCTGCGCGGCGTCGTTCTGGGAGACCGCGTCCGGATCGGCCGCCGGTCGCGTCTCGAGAACGTCCTGGCCTTGCCCGGGGCCCGGGTCGGGGAAGGTGCCGTCCTGACGAACGTCATCCTCGGCGAAGGGGCGGCCGTCCCGGACGGCGCCCGCCTGTCCGAGGCCGTCGCCGTCGACGACGGCCCGGCCGAGCCGATGCCCATGCTCTGCGACCCGTCCTTCGAGCCATGATCCGCGAAAAAGACGACGCGAAGCGCTGGAAGCCGATCAATTCCCGGTCCGTTTCGAGCGCCCTCGGGGTCGAGTTTCTCCATGACCTTTACGACCGGTACCGCCCCGAGGTCAACGCCCTCCGTTTCCGGAACACGGTGACCTCCTGGAAGGAGGGCCAGGTCAGGTCCTACGCCCCCGAGGACGAGTGGGCGTTCATCGGGAAATGGCTGGGCGAGCGGTTCAGAAGGGGCGACCGGGAGCTATGGGCCGAGGTCGAACGCTATATCGAAGACCCGAAGGAAAGGCTGGCCCGGTTCTTCGAAAGGCTCAAGGCCGCCGTCCTCCCGGAGCTCGACGACATCGGCCTCGGGCTTGTCCTGATAGATTTCCATTACACGGTCCTGACCACGATCTACGGCATCAACCTCGTCCAGCTCGAGCACGCCCTGTCGTCGGCCATCGAGGCGCAGTGCCGGGTCCACTTCCCGGACCCGGCCGACCGGGACCGGGCCATCGCCTCCCTGTTGACCTCGGAGCACGGGACCGTGGCCGTCGAGGAGGAAAAGGCGTTTCTGGCCGTCGTCCTGGAAGGCCTGCGGGCGGGCGTTCGCCGGATCGGGTCCGAGGATTCGCCGGCGGCCAGGGCCGTCCGGGCCCACCACGAATCCACGGCCGACATCCATGCCGCCTACGGCGCGCCGCCGCGGCGGCTCGAGGACACAATCCGGCGGTACGAGGAGCTGGCCGCGGAAGGCGAGGCCGGGCTTTGCCAGAGGCTCGACGATATCCGGGCAAATGCCGCGGCCCGGCTCGAAGCCCGCGACCGGCGTCTCGAGGCCATCCGGAAAGACGCCGTCCTCGTCGAAAACCTGCGGCTGATGAGGGCGCTCATGCATCTTCGCGACCGGAACAAGGCCCTCCTCGGAACGGCCGTCCGGGCCCGACGGGCCATCGTCTCCGAAATCGCGAGGCGGACATCGGTTCCGCCGGACGACCTCGACTTCTATTTCCTGAGCGAGCTCTGCGGCCTCCTCTCCGACGGGGCGCGCATTTCGGGCGAGGCCCTCGAGCGGCGGAGGGCCGGCCTGACCGTCTATCGAAAGGAATATTTTTCCGCCGGCCCCCCCGCCTCCGTCGATGTCCTCTCCGAAGAAGGGACCCGTCTGAAGGGGGTCTGCGCCTCGCCGGGCCGGGCCCGAGGAATCGTGAGAATCGTCTCGACCGGGGGAGACGAGGTCCGGATGAACCGCGGCGACATCATGGTCGCGCCCGGGACGGACTACGATTTGATCGGGGCGATGCAGGTCGCCGGCGGCATCGTCACCGAGGAAGGAGGCATGCTGAGTCATGCGGCCGCGATCAGCCGCGAGCTCGGCATCCCCTGCCTGATCGACGTGCCCGAAGCCGCGACGGCGTTGAAGGAGGGGATGTTCGTCGAACTCGACGCCGACGAGGAGGTCGTGAGAATTCTGGGGGACCGGCATGCTGACGACTCTTGAGGCCATGAACCCGGACGCGGGGGAACGGCGGTACGGCCTGAAGGCGGCCAACTTGGCCCGTCTCTTCCAAGCCGGCCTGCCCGTCCCGCCGGGCTTCGTCATCGGGCCCGAGGCCGAGGCCTTCGAGGCGATGGAAAGGGACATCCTCGAATCCTTCGCCGCCCTGGATTGCGCCCGGGTCGCGGTCCGAAGCAGCGCTTCGGGGGAGGACGGGCGGTCGGCGTCTTTCGCCGGCATGTTCGAGTCTTCGATCAACGTCACGGCCGAGGGCTTGCTCGACGGCATCCGGAGTTGCCTGGCCAGTGCCCGCGCCCCGAGAGTCCGCCGCTACTGCCTTCTCCGGCGGGTCGATCCCGACGGGCTCCGGGTGGCCGTGATCGTCCAGGCGATGGTCGATGGGCCGAGGCTGTCCGGGATTCTGTTCACCCGCGATCCGACGGGAAAAACCGGTTGGATGGTTCTCGAGGCGGCCCCGGGGGCCTGCGACGCGGTCACCTTGGGCCGGGCTTCGGTCGTCCGCCGCTTTCTCGACCTGCGGACCGGAGAATGCCGCTCATCGCCCGGGCCGGGGGAGGGACCGGGCCCCGGACTCATCGACCGCCCGCTGGCCGCGGATCTGGCGGGGATGGGCCGCCGGATCGAAGAGCTCTTCGGCTGTCCCCAAGACATCGAGTGGAGCTTGGACCGGAACGGCGGTCTCTGGATCCTGCAGGCCAGGCCGGTCACGGCCCTGGGGAGTTTTCAAGGGGGGACGGGATGAGAAGAGTCAAGCTGAAGATCACCGACCGCTGCAACCTCGACTGCCGGTGTTGTTGGTCGGCCGCCGAACTCGAGTCCGGCGGCCTTCCGGAGGCCGGGACGGGGGACTGTTCCCCGGAAATCGTCGAGCGGGCCATCGACGACGCGGCCGAGGCGGGTTGGGACGGGATCATCCTCTGCGGAGGAGAGGCCTCCCTCGTCTCGGAATGCCCGGCGTATATTCGACGGGCCAAGGACCGCCGGCTCGAGGTCATGATGAACACCAACGGCGCCGGCCTGACCCCGGGCCTCATCGACGAGCTCATCGCCGCCGGCCTCGACATCCTCATGGTCTCGATTTACAGCCTCGACCGCGGCCTCTACCGCGACGTCCGCGGCGGCGGCCGGGACGCCTTCGACCGGGTCATGGCCTCCGCCGCCCATCTGTCGTCGCGCCTTCGCCGGAATCCCGGGCTGCTCGACGTCCGGATCATGGCCGTGCTGATGAAGCCGACCCTGGGCGGATTGCCGGACCTCCTCCGCTTTGTCCTCGAGGGCGGCTTCAGCGCCCTTTCGACCAACTACCTCGTCGGAGCCGGAAATTTCCCCGATCTCAAGCTCTCGGCCGAGGATTTGAGAACATTCCGGAGCGATGTCGCCCCCCGGCTGGAGGCGGTCATCGACAAGTCCGATCTGGATGAGGCGGCGAAGGAAGCGGGAGTCCGGGCCGTCCGGTCATTTTTCGCCAGGCCGAACGTCACCCTCGAGAACTGGAGCGACGGGGAATACCGGCCGGACGGGAGGGCCGACTGCAACTGCCGCGACCGGTTTCTTCTGGTGCGCCCGGACGGGACGTCCGCCCCCTGCTGGGGATTCGAATTCACGGACGACCCCCGCTACACCGAGACGATGACCAGGGCGAACAGGCTCCCGGCCATCCTGGCCGGCCGGCGGTTCGAGCGGTTTTGGAGCTCCTCCTTCGATTTCTGCCGGTATTGCCCGAAGGGATTTCAGGTCTGGATCCCGGCCCGGAGGGTTCCGCCTCGCCGTCCCGGGGCCGATCCGCCGGCCGGGCGGGGAGGCTAGCGTGCCGGGTCCGTTCCGGGCGGCGGTCGTCGGCCTCGGCAGGATCGCCCAGCGAAAGCATCTTCCCAATCTCCTGGCCAGCCCGGCCTTCTCGGTCGTCGGGCTGTCCGACCTCTCGGATCGGGTTCTCGAGGGCGTCGGCCGGTCGGCCGTAGTGCCTCGGGCCGGGCTCGACCCGGATTTCCGGCGGCTCTTCGAGCTCGGTCCGGACGTCGTCTTCGTCCTCAATCACGATCACTATCCCGTCGCCCGAGCGGCCCTTGAAGCCGGTATCGCCGTCTTCGTCGAAAAGCCGCTGGCCTGGACTTCGGCCCAGGCCCGCGATCTGGTGTCCCTCGCCGAGCGGAAGGGGGTATGGCTCGGAACCGGCTATATGCGGAGACACGACCCTCATGCCCGTTGGATCGCGGAATTCGTCCGGGCGAAAGGTCCGCCCCTCCTCGTCGGCTGCCGAAATCAGGCCGGAGGGATTCGGACCTGGATCGACCCTTTGTTCGAGACGATCGAACCGGCCGACGGGGAGCGGGAGAAGACGAAGCGCGAACGCGACGAGGCCTGGAAGGCCGCGGTCTCTTCGGCCATGGGTCCGGGGGAGGGGGAAGCGGCTTTCGAGGACATCCTTTTTTACCGGCTCTTGGCCGAGTTCCTGTCCCATGACTTGGACCTCCTCCGGTTTTGGCTTGGAGGCGGCGTCCGGGTCGAGCGGGCGCAGTTTTTCGGCGCGGACCGGCCCGACCTCGGCCGGCGCGCTTACATCATCCGGCTCGATCTGCGATACGGGGACGTCCCCGTGACCATCGAGGCCGTGCCTCTCTTCGACGCCCCCTGGCTCTGGAAGGAGTCCTTCGAGGTCGTCTATCCCCGCGATTTCGTCTCGATCGCCTTCGGCAATCCCTTTTTGGCCGGGACGGGGACCAGGCTGGTCCACGAGGAGGGACGGTCGAACCGGCCCGCCTCGACCAGGCTCTCCCTGGGGATCAAGGATCCATTTGCCCTCGAGCTGGAATGGATCGCCGCCGAGCTTGGGAAGAAACCTCCCGATCTGGGGCCGGCGAGGGAAGCGGCCGAGACCGTCGCTTTGGTCGAGAGGCTTTTCCGCCGTCGATCCGGGGGATCGGCCCGGGACGAACCATGAGGAACGGCCGCGAGGAATTCCTGTCCCAGGCCGTGATCAGCCCGGCCTGCGCGCCGTTCTGGGACTCGAGGGGAGGCGGCCTGGCCGTCTTTCTCGAGCCGGACATATATCCGGCCCTTGGCGTAGCCGTGGGGCTGCAAATCGTCGGCCATGAGACCCGCCTTCGGTCCGCCTGGGACGTCGACTTCGCGGCCGACGATGAATCGGAAGCCGAGCCCAAGACGCTGTTTCTCGGGAGGCGGGCCGCCGAGGCCGACATCCTCGGGGTGACCTTCGCCAACTTCTGCGTCTTCCCCAGGTTCTTCCGGATGATGGAGCGGATGGGGATTCCCGTCCTGTGCCGCGAACGGCGCCTGTATGACGCGCCGTTCGTCGTCGCCGGCGGACTGGCCGCGGTCAATCCCGCGCCGCTGGAGCCGTTCGTCGACGCGATGGTCGTCGGCGAGGGCGGGCTGGCCATGCCGGCCCTGGTCGAGGCGTTCGGCAAGGCCAAGCGTTCGAGGATGACCCGTCCGGCGCTCGAGGAGTCGCTGGGGCGCATCCCCGGGGTTTATGTCCCCGGCCTTTTCCGGTTCGAGGACGACGGCGACCGCCTCCGGCGGGTCCGGCCGGAGGGCGCGATCGCGTTCCAGCGTCTCGAAGACGTCCCCGGGACCCGGCGCGGCAGCGTTTTCATGAAGCCTCACAACGGCATCGCCCTGGCCGATTACAGCTGCCGCCACAAATGCCATTTCTGCCTGATGAGCTATGCCCGGGGGGCTTACGCCTACCAGGGCCGGGAGGCGATCCAGTCCCTGCTGGCCGAATTCGATGCAATCGGGGCGACGACCGTGACCCTGTCCTCGGCTTCGATCACCAACCTGCCCGACGGGGATTTCGCCGAGATCGTCCGCTGGGCCGCAGCCGGCCTGAAAACGGTCAAGCCGGTCATCCGGTCGGTCCGGCCCGACCATCTGGAAGGCGTCTTGAGCGCGCTGGACCAGGGAGAACTGCACCTCGCCCCGGAGACGGCCTCGGATGTCCTTCGGGCCCGGATTTTGGGCAAGGCCTTGAGGAACGCCCAGTTCGTCAGGGCCTTGAGCCGGGTCAAGCCCGGGACCGTGAACCGGGTCAGGCTATTCCGCCTGGTCGGCATTCCGGGCGAGACGCGCGACGACCGCCTCGCGTATGTCGATTTCATCGGGGAAACCCTGAAGCACGTCGACTCCGTCCAGGTCAACATCAACCCCCTTTTTCCCCAGCCGGGAACTCCGCTGGAGAGCCTGGCCCCCATCGGGCTCGAGACCTATCGAGACTACGTCCGTGAAATGGAGCGGGACGTCCTTGGGATTTGCCCGACAGGCAAGGAGGTCATCGTCAACCCCCTCCCGCCCTTGGATGTCCTCATCCAGGGCCTGGCGAACACCGGAGATCGACGGGCGGCTTCGATCATCCAAGCCGGGCTCCTCGGCGGGAACACGCTCGAGGCCTATCTCGCCGCCTGCGGCGCGGCCGGCCTGGACTGCGCCCGGTTTTTCCCTCGCGGCTTCCGGGGCTTGCCGCCCTGGTCCATGATTCGTTTGGGGACGGAGGACGTCGCGCGGCGGCGGCGGGAACGGATGATGGCGGCGCTCGAAGCGATGGCCCCCGAGCGCCGGAGAACGTTGAAGGACTTTTTTCCGGGAGAGGCCGCGCCGGGGCGCGGAGAGGAGGGGTGAGCCCATGACCGGAGCGAAGGCCGAAATCGCGCGATTGGTCACGGATCTCGAATCCCTCGTTTCCGGGGAGGAGGCCTGCGCCCGGCTCATCTGCCTGGGGCAGGAGGCCGTCGAGCCCCTTCTCCGGTTCCTTCTCGAGGGCAAGCCCAGCGGCGTTTTTCAGCCTCGGATGTGGGCCGTCCAGGCCCTGGCCGGATTGGGGGCGCGGGAGGCGCTCATCGAATACCTCGACCGGGACCGGCCGATCGCCGACCCCCAGGTGCGCTTGGGAGAAGAAGCCGTTCAGAGCGAAGCGGCCCGGGCCCTGGCGGCCTGGCCGACCGAAGACGTCTACCGCTTCCTCATCGAGCAGTCGGGACGGCGGCTCCTCATCGGCTTGATCGAGGCCCTGGCCGAGTTCCGAAGGCCGGAAAGCGTGCCGGTCCTCGAGCGGGCCTTGGAAGACGACTACTACCGGCCGGCGGCTGAAAAGGCCCTCGAGAAGATGGGCTCCGGAATCCGCGAGTCCTTGGTCTCCGCGGCCGTGAGCCCGCGGCCCGACGCGGCAAACGAGGCTCCCTCGAGCCTGCGCCGGAGGCGGGCCGTGCTCGCTCTCCTCGGGAAGATGGGTTCGGAGCCGTCATCCTGGCCCGCCTTGTCGGGCTTGCTCGAGGACGGTGACGAGGAAGTCTTCGTCGCCGCGGCGAAAATGGGCGCGGCTTTCGCCGGGCCCGCCGAAAGGGCGGCCATGGTCGAGCGTCTGCTCAAGCTGCTGACCGAGGCTCCCTGGTATCTTCGAGAGGACATCGTCGGCCTGTTGACCGTCTTGAAGGCGGAGGCCGAGCCCGCGATCGACGAGGAGATCGGCCGGCGGACGGCTCAACCCGAGAGCCTCCGGGCGGTCGACAAGCGGCTGTGGGCCCTCCAGAAGGTCAAACGGAAGATGTCGGACCTCGGATAAAGGCATAATCGAAGACGGCGGCGAGCATCGCCCGGAGGTTCGCCGGCGGGGTTTCGGCCGGGATCGCGCAGCCGGCGTTGAGGATGAACCGCGGCGTGTCGGCGAAGATGGTAAGGATCTCGCGAGTCTTGGCGGCGACGAGTTCCGGCGTTCCGAGCGCCAGGACGCCGCTCGGGTCGATGTTGCCGATAAAAACCGCCCTGTCTTTCATCGCCGCGTGCGCCTTGCGGGGGTCGGTCTTGTGGTCGAGCTCGAGGGCGTCGGCTCCCGTGTCGACCATATCCTCCAGAATGGGGCCGGCGTTCCCGCAGATGTGGAGGGCGTAGGGCAGCCCGAGGGCGTCGGCCTCGTCGGCCAGGCGGCGCTCATAAGGCTGGGCGAAGCGA
>VGJF01000143.1 GCA_016867585.1 Candidatus Aminicenantota bacterium
GGCTGTGCGAGAAAAAGCGCGGCGCCTCGATGGCCGCGTCGAGGTCCATCCCGAAAACAAGGATGTTGACCGCGATCTGGGTCAAGGCCGAGAAGATCCGGGTTCCTCCCGGCGAGCCGAGGACGAGCAGGGGAGCCCCGTCCTTGAGCCAAATCATCGGCCCCATGTTGCTGACCGGCCGCTTTCCCGGCCCGGGGGCGTTGGGAGACCGGGGATCGATGTCGAAATCCCGCAGGTGGTTGTTGAGGAGGAAGCCCGTGCCTTTCGGGATGATGGCCGTGGCGAAGAAGTCGTTGATCGATTGGGTCAGGGCGACGGCGTTTCCGGCTCGGTCGACGACGCCGAGATGGGTCGTGTTGCCCGCTCCGCTCTCGCCCGGGATGATGCCGGAGGCCGGGTAGGCGGCCGCCGGCCGGTTGGGATCGATTTTCCCGGCCACGGCCCGGGCGTAGTCCTTGGAGAGGAGCTCGTCCATCGGGATCCGGACGAAATCGGGATCTCCGATATACCGCTCATGGTCGGCGAAGAGGAAGCGAAGGGCCTCGCTGAAGTGATGGATGTAGGCGGGCGAATTGGGCCCCCATGTCTCGACCGGCCAGGTCTCGACGATGTTCAGGAGCTGGAGGACGTGGAGTCCGCCCGAGGCCGGCGGCGGAGCCGTGAAGACGTCGCACTCCCGGTAGGTCCCCCGGAGAGGGTCGGTTTCCTTGGCTTCGTACGCGGCCAAATCCTCCAGGGTCATTTCCCCCCCGTGGGCTCGGACGGCTTCGACGATTTTGGGGGCGATCGATCCCGTGTAGAATTCCCGAATCCCCTTTTCCCCGACCGTCCTCAGCGTCCGGGCCAGGTCGGGATTGCGGAAGATCTCTCCGGGCTCGAAGGGGACGCCTCCGTTCAGGTAGCAGGTCTCTTCGCCGGCGTTTTTGAGGATCCGCTCGTACTCGTCCTTGCTGATCGTGCTGAAGGTTTCGCTGACCGGGAAGCCGCTTTCGGCGATTTCGACGGCCCGGGCGGCGCACTCGGCCAGGCTCCTCGTCCCGTATTTCCTGAGGGCGAGGTCCCAGCCGGCCAGGGCCCCCGGCACGCCGACGGCCGTCCCTTTCTCCAAGCGCCACTCCTCGGCCGCCTCGCCCTTCTCGGCGAACATCGACGGCCGGGCCGAAGCCGGCGCCTTTTCCCTGTAATTGATGACGGTGATCCTCTTTTCCCGGGCGAGATAAACGACCATGAAGCCGCCGCCGCCGATCCCCGAGGCGAACGGCTCGGCGGCGTTCAGGGCGACGGCCGCGGCGACGGCCGCGTCGACGGCGTTGCCTCCCCTCCGGAGCATGTCCAGTCCGGCCTCGGCGGCCAGGGGATGGGCGGCGACGACCATCCCTTTCGCGGCGACGTAGTTGTAGGGGGCGTGCCGGTCCGCCGGCGGCTCGGCGACCATGACCTCCGCCTTCCGGCATGAAACGACGAAGGCGAGGATGACGCACAATCCGTTTAAGATGGCGAAATGTTTTTTTCTTCCGCCTCCCTTCTCTCCGGGTTCAAAACGAGAAAAGAGGAGAACGGCTCGAGCGGACATATCCGGTTTAGCCCTCTTGAACCCGTTCATGCGTTGCCCTCTTCGAGGATCTTGCGAAGCTCCTCCTCCCGGGGAAGGTCGTCGAGCGAATTCAGGCCAAAATAGGCCAGGAACTTCTCGGTCGTCCGGTAGAGGAGGGGACGGCCGGGGGCGTCCTTGCGCCCGGAGATCTTGACGAGCTTGTTTTCGAGGAGCGTGTGCAGCGCGGTCGTCGAATCGACCCCCCGGATGGACATGACGTCCGGGGCGGTGGCCGGCTGATGGTAGGCCACCGCGGAGAGGGTCTCCAGGGCGGCCGGGGAGAGCTTCTTCCGGCGTTCGATCTGGAGGAGCTTCCGGACGTAGGGGTCGTAATCCGGCTTGGTCGAGAAGACCCGGCCCCCGCCCGTCTGGACGAGGCGGATGGCCCGCGGGCCGGACTCGAATTCGGCCGCCAGGGCCGTCAGGGCCGCGGCGATCTCCTCCTCCGAACGTTCCGGGAGGACCTCCTTGATCTTGTCCATCGTCAGGGGTTCGACGGAGATGAAGATGAGGGCTTCGAGGATGGATTTGATGTCGGTCATGGGGAGTCATCCTTGGCCGAGGTCTCCTTGCGGAGCCAGACCTTGATCGTGTGGAAAAGCTGTTCCTGGACGGCGATGACCAGCCGGGCCTTGATGAGTTCAAGGAGGCAGAAGAAGGCGACGAGAGCTTCTTCAAGGGTCTCCTGGGCCTCGAGGTAATCCAGAAAGTCGAGCACGCCCCGTTCTTCCAAGACGGCCACGATTTCCTTCATCTTGTCGGCCAGGGAGATGTCCTTGCCCTTGAGGACTTTCGCCGGCTGGGCCTGTTTCCGTTTCATGAGAGCGAAAAACGACTCGGCCAAGTCGAAGAGGGTCACTTCGATGAGGTCAAGGTCATCCTCGGGCAGGGGGGCGGTCATGGCGGCCCGGCGCCAGACCTGGGACTGCTCCTGCTCGAGGTCGCGGAGCCGCGCGGAGACGACCTTGACCCGGCGGTAGTCTTCCAGGCGCCCGGCCAGCTCTCGGCGGGGATCGACGTCCGGTTCGAGGGGTTGTTCGCGTGGAAGAAGCATCTGGGACTTGATGTAGATCAAGAGGGCGGCCATGAGCAGGAATTCAGCCTCGCGGTCGATGTTGATCCGGTCCCGGCTTTGAAGGTAGCCGAGGTATTCTCTGGTGATTACGGCGATCGGGATGTCGCGGATCTCGATTTTCTTCTTTTTAATGAGGAAGAGGAGGAGGTCGAGCGGTCCCTCGAAGAACTCCAGCTTGACCTGGTAGCCTTCGGCCTCGACGGGGGGGCCGGCGGCGCCCGGCTCGGCCGGGGACGGCTCGGGCGGCGGCTTCGGGGGCGGGATGGGCTGCTCCTCCTCCCGGCTCGGGTCGCGGACTACGGTCATCGGGAGCGGCCTTCAGAAACCCAGGGCGGCTCGGACCTCGTCCATCGTCGCCCGGGCGACGCGGCGGGCCTTGGCGTTTCCCTCCTCGAGGATGTCCCAAACGGCCTTCGGATTCGCCTCGAGGGCTTTGCGCTTTTCCTGGATGGGGGCGAGCTCACGGAGGAGATGGTCGAGGACGACTTTCTTGCAGTCCAGGCAGCCGATGCCGGCCGTCCGGCATCCTTGGGCGACCTCCTCCCGGGCGTCCTTGGGGACGAAGGCTTTATGGAGGGTGAAGACGGGGCAGTCGTTCGGCTCGCCGGGATCGGTCCGGCGGACGCGCCGCGTATCGGTGACCATGGGCAGGATTTTTTGGCGGATGACCGCGGGCTCGTCCTTGATGAAGATGGCGTTCCCGAAGGATTTGCTCATCTTCCGGCCGTCCGTCCCGGCCAGTCGGGGGACTTCGGTCAGGAGGGTTTCCGGCTCGGGGAGGATGTCGCCGAAGATCCGGTTGAACCGGCGGACGATCTCCCGGGTCAGCTCGAGATGGGCCGCCTGGTCTTCGCCCACGGGGACGAAATCGGCCTTGTAGATGACGATGTCGGCGGCCTGGAGGACGGGATAGCCGAGGAAGCCGTAGGTGTTGAGGTCCTTGTCCCGGATCTCCTGCTGCATTTCCTTGAAGGTCGGGACGCGCTCGAGCCAGGGGAGGGGGACGATCATCGACAGGATGAGGTGGAGCTCGGCGTGCTCCTTGACCTCGGACTGGAGAAAGAGGACGGATTTGGCCGGATCCAGGCCAACGCTCAGCCAGTCCAGGGCGACTTCGAGGGCGTTGGCCCGGATGACCTTGGAGTTCATGTATTCCGAGCTCAGGGCATGCCACCCGACGATCGCGTATTGGCAGTCGTAGAGATCTTGAAGGCGGATCCAATTCCGAAGGGCCCCGACGAGATTGCCGAGGTGCTGGGGCCCGGTCGGGCGGACGCCGCTGAGGACCCGTTTCCGGGGCGAGGGCGAGGGGGAGGAGGAGGGGGCGCTCATCCGAGGGTGATGGCGATGAAGAGTTTGACCGGCCACATGATGACCTCGAGGACGCCCATGTAGATCAGCATGAGGACGATGATGAAGCCGAAGGGCCGGATCCGGTCATAGCGGGCGGCCGCGCCTTCGGACAGGAGCCCCATCATGATCCCGCTCCCGTCGAGGGGAGGAACGGGGAGGAGGTTGAACATGGCCAGGTAGGCGTTGAGGAGAATCATGAACAGGAGGATGAGGGCCAGGCCTTCGAGGGGATAGAAGCCGGGCTGAAGGATGGGCAGGGCGAACCCCATTTGCCGGAAAAAACCGTTGACGATCGCCTTGATGAACAAGCCGACCCGGTCGCTCGACAGCTTGAGAACCATGAGGACGACGAAGGCCGCGGCGGCCACGGTCAAGTTTGCCGCCGGCCCGGCAAAGGAGATCCAGAGGTTGTCTCGGCGGGGGTGGCGGAAATTGTAGGGATTGACGGGGACGGGCTTGGCCCAACCGAAGGCCGGCATCCGGGCGAGCGACAGGAGAATCGGGAGGAGGACCGTGCCGAAGGGATCGATATGGGCCAGCGGATTGAGGGTCACCCGGCCGAGGTTGTAGGCCGTCGGGTCGCCGAACTTGTAGGCCGCCCAGCCGTGCGCGGCCTCGTGGACGGTGATCGCGAAGAGGAGGACGAAAAGCTGGATAACTATCGAAATGACCATGGTTTGCGCCGGGCGTATTTATAACATAGGGAAAACATGCGGTCAAACCGTGCGTCGGGCGCCTCGGCCGTTTCGCTCCCCGCTTCAGGCGTTCGTGGCTTCCCGGCAAACCATCTTCACCTTCCGGCCGTTCTCGAATTCCGGCGATATTCGCTGATGGATTCCGTCAGGTCTATCGTTGACGAGGGGGCTGTCGGAATCCTCACGAAAAATTTGTGGTTTGACCGCGGATTTTTCCTATAATATGAAAATTTGGAAGGACGAGCCGAGTTGGGCGAATTTCTCGAATTCCGAGACGTGGCCAAGGCCTTCGGCCCCATCCAGGCCGTCGACGGCGTTTCCCTCGAGATCAAGAAGGGGGAGTTCTTCTCCCTCCTCGGCCCCAGCGGCTGCGGCAAGACGACGATGCTCCGCCTCGCCGCCGGCTTCGAGACGCCCGACCGGGGACGGGTTTTTCTCGACGGCGCGGACATCACCGGCCTTCCCCCCAACCGGCGGCGGGTCAACACGATCTTCCAGAGCTATGCCCTTTTCCCCCATCTCTCCGTTTGGGACAACATCGCCTTCGGCCTGGAGGTCGCCAAGCGCCCCAAGGCCGAGATCCGGCGAGAGGTCGAGGCCATGCTCCGCCTCATCCAGATGGAGGACCAGGCCGGGAAGAAACCCGGCCAGCTCTCGGGCGGGCAGAAGCAGCGGGTCGCCGTCGCCCGGGCCCTCGTCAACAAGCCCCAGGTCCTCCTCCTCGACGAGCCCCTGGCCGCCCTCGACCTCAAACTCCGGCAGCGGATGCTCATCGAGCTCGACATGATCCACGACGAGGTCGGGATCACCTTCCTCTACGTCACCCACGACCAGGGCGAGGCCATGAGCCTCAGCGACCGAATCGCGGTCATGGACCAGGGAAGGATCGAGCAGATCGGGACGCCGGCCGAAATCTACGAAGCCCCGCGGACGAGCTTCGTCGCGGCCTTCATCGGGGACACGAACTTCCTGGAAAGCGAGGTCGCCGACGGCCTCGACGGCGAGTACTGCCGGCTCCGGATCTCCGGTTTTCCCGACGTCGTCGCTTACAACGACAAGGGGATCCGGCCCGGCCATCCGGTCTTCCTGAGCGTCCGGCCGGAAAAGATCCGGATATCGCGCGACCGGCCCCTGCCCGACACGCGGATAAACGTCGCCCCGGCCAAGGTCGAGGACGTCATCTATCTCGGGCCGACGACCAAATACTGGGTCCGGGCCGGCGGCCAGCGCGTCCTCGTCCTCCGCCAGCATTTCCGCTTTTTCCTCGACGAGAAGCCGATCCGCTGGAAGGACGACGTCTGGATCTGGTGGCACGGCGACGACGGGTTCATGCTCGAAGGCTTTCGGAAGGGCGACGAAAAGCTTGTCGCCTCTCCTCCGCAGAAAGTCGGCGAGGAGTAATCGCGATTTCTCAAGAAAAAAAAAGAGTTGAAAAAGAAGATACAGGAAGCGGCACTGACGATTCCCTCCTTCGTCTGGCTTCTCCTCTTTTTCCTCGTCCCGACGCTCCTCGTCTTCGTCTTGGCCTTCCGTCCGCCCGACCCCTACGGCGGGATCGGGCCGGGCTGGACCACGGCGACGATCCGGGACCTCGCCCGCCACCCATATTGGGTCATCGCTTGGCGGACGCTCTGGGCGAGCGCCGTGACGACGGCGATCTGCCTCGCCCTGGCCCTTCCGTCCGGCTATGCCGTCGCCCGCGCCTCGCCCCGGCGGCGAAACCTGCTCTTGATGATGGTCATCGTCCCCTTCTGGACGAGCTTCCTCATCCGCGTCTTCGCCTGGCGGTCGCTCCTCCATCCCGAAGGCCCGGTCAAGAAAATCCTCGTCCTCCTCGGCTTGGCCTCGCCCCAGACGCCGCTCCTCTACAACAACGCCGCGGTCATCCTCGTCATGACCTACACCTTCCTGCCCTTCGCCATCCTGCCGATCTACGCCGCCGCCGAGAAGTTCGATTTCCGCCTCGTCGAGGCCGCCCGCGATTTGGGGGCCCGGCCCCTCCAGGCCTTTCGCAAGGTCTTCCTCCCCGGCGTCCGCCAGGGGGTCGTCACGGCCGTCCTCATCGTTCTCATTCCGGCCTTGGGCTCCTACGTCATCCCCGACCTCGTCGGCGGCCCGTCGAGCGAGATGCTGGGCAACAAGATCGCCCAGCGGGTCTTCGTCGACCGCAACCTCCCCCATGCCAGCGCCCTGTCCGTCGTCCTCATCCTGGCCGTCCTGGCGCCGCTCCTGGCGGTTCTTTTCCGCCAGAGGAAGAAGGAGAAGCCGGAAATCATCCTGGAGGAAGGGGGATGAGGCGGAGCCGCCTGCCGTTCGCCGTCCTGGCCTTCGTCCTCGTTTTTTTCTATCTCCCGATCCTCATCCTGGTCGTCAACTCCTTCAACGCCTCGCGATTCGGGAGCGGATGGCAGGGCTTCTCCCTCCGCTGGTACGTCCGGCTCTTTCAGGAAGCCGAGATCTGGCAGGCCGCCCGGAACACCCTGGTCATCGCCGTCTCCGTGACCCTCGTCTCCCTCGTCCTCGGGACGACCGCGGCCCTGGCCCTCCACCGGTTCGCCAAGACGCGGCTCCAGCGCCTCCACTACACCTTCATCTACACCCCCCTCGTCGTCCCCGAGATCCTCATGGGGATCAGCCTCCTCATGGCCTTCGTTTCGGCCGGCGTCCCTCTCGGCCTGACGACGATCTTCCTGGCCCACGTGACCTTCTGCGTGAGCTACGTCGCCCTCGTCGTCCTCGGGCGGCTCCAGGATTTTGATGATGCCGTCGTCGAGGCGGCCCAGGACCTCGGCGCGGACTGGTGGACGACGGCCCGGCGCGTCCTCCTCCCCATGCTGGCCCCCGGCCTGGCGGCGGGGGCGCTCCTGGCCTTCACCCTTTCGGTCGACGACTTCGTCATCACCTTTTTCGTCGCCGGGCCGGGGGCGACGACGCTGCCCATCCGCATCTACAGCATGATCAAGCATGGGGCGACGCCGCTCATCAACGCCCTGTCGACGCTTCTGCTGACCTTGACTTTTTTGACCGTCGGCGCGAGCCAACGGCTGTCGAAAAACAAGCTTTTCGGAGGAGGGTCATGACCATGAAAGCCAAAATCGCGATCCTTGCGGCGGTCGCCGCCTTGACGTTTGCTTGCGGCGGGAAAAAGGACAAGGCCACGCTCCATGTCTACACCTGGGCGGATTACGTCAAGCCGGAGCTCGTCTCGCGGTTCGAGGCGGAGAACGCCTGCCGGATCGTCATCGACACCTTCGACTCCAACGAGGCGATGTACGCCAAGCTCAAGGCCGGGGCGACGGGCTATGACCTCATCACCCCGACGAGCTACATGGTCAGTCTCCTCCACGGCCAGGGGATGCTCCAGCCGCTCGACAAGGCCCTTCTCCCGAACGCCGCCCGGGTCGATCCCGACTACCTGGCGATCGCCATCGACAAGGCGATGGACCACTCCGTCCCCTACATGATCACGAACACGGGGATCGCCTATCTGGCGAGCAAGGTCGCGGATTTCGAGCCGACCTGGGGGATGTTCGACCGGGCCGACCTCAAGGGGCGGATGGTCATGCTCAACGACATGCGGGAGACGATCGGCGCCGCCCTCAAGTTCCTGGGCTGCAGCCTGAACTCGACGAATCCCGAGGAGCTCGAAAAGGCCAAGGCCGTCGTCATCCGATGGAAGAAGAACCTGGCCAAATTCGAGAACGAGCAGTACAAGACGGGGATCGCCTCGGGCGAGTTCCTCCTCGTCCACGGCTACAGCGGCGACATCCTCCAGGTCCAGGCCGAGAACGGGGACATCGTCTTCGCCATGCCGCGGGAGGGCGGAGCGATCTCGTGCGACGACCTCGTCATTCCCGCGACGGCCAAGGACGTCAAGCTGGCCCACGCCTTCATCAACTTCCTCCACGACCCGCAGGTCGCGGCGGAGAACACGGAGTTCATCCAGTATCTCTGTCCCAACAAGGACGCCTATCCGCTCCTCAGCGAGAAGATCCGGTCGAATCCCGGCGTCTTCCTGGCCCCGGAGATCCGGGCCAAGTG
>VGJF01000144.1 GCA_016867585.1 Candidatus Aminicenantota bacterium
GAGGACGAGCCCGGTCCGGTCCTGGGCGTAACAGGTCCGGGGGAAACCGGCTCCGCCGAAAGGCCGCTGGGCGATCGTCCCGTCCGGGAAACGGCTAAAGGGCGCGCCCCAGCCGTCGAGCTCGAGAATCGCCGGGACGGCCATCCGGCAGAGGAGCTCGGCCGCGTCCTGGTCGGCCAGGTAATCGCTCCCCTTGATCGTGTCGAAGGCGTGTTTCTCCCAGGAATCGTCCCTCCCATCGGGATTGTTCCCCAGGGCGGCGTTGATCCCGCCCTGGGCGACGACGGAATGGGAGCGGAGAGGATGGACCTTGGAGACGACGGCGACCCGGAGGGCCGGGTCGGCGCTCAAGGCCGCGGCCAGCCCGGCCAGTCCCCCCCCGACGATCAGGATGTCGTGCTCGGTCATCAATAATTCCTGGTGAAGTAGACGGCGAGCAGGGCGGCCGAGAGAAGCGTCCCGAGGCCGGTGAAAATCCAGAAGAGGAGCTTTTCCCGGCGAAGGCCGGCGTCGATGATGATCGTCCGGAGGCCGTAGAGGGCGTGATAGACGCCGGCCACGATCAGGAACGAGTCCATGAGCTTGTTCGTGTGGAGAAGGAGGGCCCAGTCGGGCTTCTGGCCCTTGGTCATCAGGAAGAAGGCCGTCAGGAACTTCAGGGCCAGGAGAAGGATGAGCAGGACGCCGCTGATCCGGTGGAAAATCCAGATGAACATCTCGTCTGTCCTTTCCGGAATTTGGCCCTTATCCTAGCAAAAAGCCCGTCCTTCAACAAGGACGCCATCATATCCGACTAAACCTACTAATTCAATAAGAATTAATCAGAAGGAGAGGCGGAGGGCGTCCTGGACGTGCGGGCTCAGCCGGGCCAGGAAGAGGTCATAGGCCAGGACGAGGGCGAAAAAAGCCGCCAGGCCAATTCGGACCGCGGCTTTCCGGCCGGCCGGGACGGCCGCCGAGGCCAGGAGGACGAGGACGAAGGCCTCGTGGGTTCCCCGGGCGGCATTATCGACGTGAACCCAGATTTTTTCGAGGTTGAGGGAAAGCGACAGGAGCGAGAACAGGAGAAGGCCGAGGCCCCAAGGGCCGGTTCGCCCGGCCAACCAGGGGGCCGCGGCGGCGATGAGGACGAGGAGGAAGGCGTAGGCCAGGGTCGGGACGGCCAGGTCGGCGTAAAGATAGGACCCCTGGACGACCTCGGCGACGAGCCGGCCGATTCCGACGAACGGAGCGGTGATGTCCCCCGGACCGAACCAGAGCGTCTTCCAACCGTAGACGGGGAACAGGCGGAGGGTGACGAATCCCCTCCAGAGAGCGAGCGGCAGGACCGCGGAGGCCAGGATGAGGCTTCGCCCGACGTCCTTTTTCCGGACGAGTTCAAAGGCGGCCAGGGCGGCGACGAGAAGGATTCCCGTTTCCCGGATGAGCAGCGAGAAACCGAGACAGACGGCCGCGGGGACGGTCCTCCGCCGGAGATAGAAGAGCGACCCGCCGAGGAGAAAAGCCGCGGCCAGCGGCTCCGGGAGGCTGAAATAGAGCGAGAGATGGAATCCCGGAACGAGCGGATAGAGGAGGGCCCAGAAAGGGCTCCGCCCGAGGAGAAGGAGAATCCGTCCGAGGAGGAAAACGCCGGCCGCGCCGGCGGCGGCGATGAGCCAGGTCATGACCGCCGGGTATGTCTCCGGCCGCCCGAGAGACAAAAGCCTGACCAGCCAGGGGTAACCGATCCGGTGGCAGCGGTAGGCCGGCTCGTCGATGAACCATCGGTATTTTTCGGGGTCACGGCGGAAGCGGGAGAGGAAGGGGTCGTGGGCCATGAAGTAGAAATACTGGCCGTCGTACTCCTCGATCGTCGTCTTCAGCCGCCCGGAGAGAGGGTCGGCCATGCCGGGAAAGTGCAGGCGGACGAATTTTTCCAGCGTTTCCGGATAAATGTGGAGAAATCCGCTGTAATCTCCCTCGTGGAAACGGAGGACGCTTTTGACGAAGCCCGCGTTGAAGGCCAGGGCCAGGACGGCCAGGGCCAGGCAGACCGTCGATCCCCGAAGCGGCGCGGCGGCGAGCCTGTCGGTCCGGAGCCGCACCCGGAGGTTGCCGAAGGCGGCCGCGGCGCCTCTGAGAACGACCGGCGCGTGGAGGAGAACGACGAAGAGCCAGAGGCTCCGCCCCTCGAACAGGAGTTTCGGCCCGCCGACGAGCGGATAAAGAAGGGCTCCGCCGAAGACAAGACCCGTGAAAACGGAGGCCGCCGCAAGATAGGCCCGGGCGGCTTTTAGACGGCCGCTTCCGGGCCGGAGAAGGAAAAGAATCCCCAAGGCAAGAAAAAGCGCCGCGGCCCCCGGGACGGGCAAACCGCGGCCGACCTCGGCCGTCCGCGGCAGGACGATGAAGCTCAACCAGCCCCTCGAAAAACCGAGAAAATTCTTGACCGTGATCCTCTCCACCCGAAGAGAAGGCGGTCCCGGTCCGAGGGCGAGTTCGTTCCGGCCGGAGCGGAGGGCGCCGGCCGGGACAAGAAGGGCGAATTCCCGCTCGATTTCACCCGGTCTCAAGTCGACGGTCCCGACGGCGGTTCCCCCGAGGGAAACGTCCAAGGCGCGGCGGGAGGGATTGCCGCCCGATAATTTGAGGGCGAGAACCCAGGGGCCGCCGGCCGGGGCGGCGGCTTCGAAGGCAAAGCGGAGGGGCGTTTCGGCCAAGGCCGCCGGCCCTTTCTGGACGGTCACGGAAACCCTTTCATAGGCCCGGAAAGTCGCCGGCCAGAACAGGGCCGTGAAGCCGGCGGCGAAGAGAAGCGCCTTCACGGCTCGGGGAAAAGCGGTTTTGGTCATCGGGACGGCCCGTTATCCGGCGTCTGAGGTGAAAACTCGAAGAGGGGCCGGCCGCGGACCCGGCCCCGGCCGCGGAGAGCTGTCTGAAAAGCCTCGTTTCGGCCGGACAGTTCCAGGAAGCGCGCTTCGGCCGCGGGGCTGTCGAGGTAGAAGTACACAGGTCGGCCCTTGGCGGTCAAAATCGAGGCCGTCTCGACAAGGACGGCGTCCTCGGCCGGAAGGAACCGGTATCCCGTGAGTCCGGCATAGAACCGGAGGGCGCCCGAGATTTCCTCGCAAAACACCACGGCCTCGGCCGGAAGCTTGGCCGCCAGGGCCGCGGAGACCACTTCGGCTCGCCTTTCTCCGGCCCGGAAGCCGTCCCGCGACCTCAGCAGCGGCCCCGACCCGAGGACGGCGAGGATGAGAGCCGAAGCGAGGAACGAGCGGTCGAGACGGGTGAGGATCTCCTTCATCCCGAGGGCGGCCAGGCCTCCCAGCAGGGGATAAGCCGGGAGGAGGTATCGTTCGTTCCGGATGCCGTGGAAAGCGAAAAAGACGAAAAACGCCGACAGGCCGACGAGACAGACGACGACCGCCGGCCGGCGCCGGGGCCGGAAGAATCCGCTGCCGGCGCCGACGAGGGCCGCCAGAAGCGTCAAGAGCCCGAACGTCCGGAAGAGGCTCCGGCCGTAGTAGGCGGCGCCGGGGCCGAGGTTTTCCCAGGCCATCCGGCTTTGGGAGAACGGTTCATAGACGAGTCGAAACGGCGTGCCGAAAAGCCGGTGGGTATAGAGGGCCAGGGGCAGGGCCCCGGCGAGAAGGGCCGCCGCCGAAAATGCGCCGAGGGCGGAGGCGAAACGGCCGGGATTTTCCCGTCCCTTCCAAAAGAATAAAGCGGCCAGGGGAACGGCGGCGACGAGGTTGGAATAGCGGACGAGGACGGCCGCTCCGAAAATCCCCCCGGCGAGAAAGAGAATCCAGAGGCGGGGGGAGCGAAAACCTCGCTCGACGAGGAGCGCCGAAAGGCCGAGGAGGGCGAGCGACGGATGGTCGCTCATGACGACGACGGTGTTCTCGAAGGCGGGGTAATTGAAGACGGTCACGGCGGCCAGGACCAGGCCGAAGGCCGCCCCGGCCGCCCTGGTCCCGAGGGCGAACAGGAAGACGAGGACGGCGGCGTTCAGGGCGGGAAGGAGCCAGAAGACGGGAGCCCGGCCGAGAAGCCGGACGACCGGAAGAAGAAAAAGGGGCAGTCCGGGAGGGAAGACGTTATAGACCAGGCCCTGGTCGAAGTCGAAGAGGTAATAGCCCAGAGGGGCGAAGATGAACGTCAGTTGCTCCGGTCCGGGCCTGGCCTCATAGGTCCGGATGACTTCGGCCGCCAAGGGATCGGTGTATTCCGTACGGAACAGGCCCTGCCGGGCCATGAGCTCGGCCGCCTGGAGATACGCGAACGGGTCGCATCCGGAAACGGCCGTGGATCTCTTGGCCAGGACTTCGCTCCCGTAGAGGACGGCCATGACGGCGAAGCCGGCCAGGGCCAGGACGGGAATCGTCCCCCAGCCCGGCCGGGCGGCGCGGCAGAGGCCGGCGAGGAGAAGAACGGCGGCGGCGAGAGCCGCGGCTTTGACGAAGGATTTGAGCTGACGACGGATCGTGTCCCAGATGAAGGTTCCAAGGTTGACGGGCCGAGGGTAGAGAAAAAGCCGGGGCATGCGCCAGCGGGGCGTCTCCGTCTCGCGCCAGCGGAAATCGATCCCCGCCTCGCCCCCGGCATCCCTATATTCAACCCGGAGAGGATGGCTCCCCCGGTCGAGATCGATTCGGCCCTCGGCCCGTCCGGGGGAGGGAGCGCCGCCGAAGTCGGCGACGATCTCGCCGCCGACCATGACCCGGGCTTCACCATCCGTCCTGAGAGCGAAGGCGTAGGTCGACCGCTTCGGCGCGAAGACGAATCCTTCCCAGACGGCCCTGAGCCGGGCCTCGTCCCCGGCCCTTTCCTCGAGGACGGATTTGGGGAAGTTGATGATCCGGTCGATCCGGGTCGAGGCCGGAAGGCCTTCCCCGTCGAGACGGGGATAGAACCGCCCCCTCAACCCGTGTTCCGGACCGGCGAAACTGAGGACGAGCCAGCCGGCGGCGAGGACGGCGAAGGCGGCGGCGATCCGGAGGAGGCGGCGCCGGCTCCAAGACAGCCAGGCCTCGACGCGGCGGCGGGCGAAGAGGTCGAGGGCGGCGGCGTTCAAGGCGGACTGTATTGTATTCCTTCCCCCGGCGGATGCAAGGACGGGCAAGGACGGTCGAATTTGACCCTCCCGACGGCGTGTGGTAGAAAATCCTTTTATTTATCCCCGCTATAGCCTCCAGCCCGGCTTCTCCCCGAGCCTCATCGCCCTCCTCGAGCAGGGCGTCGTCTTCGCCGAGCCCAATTTGCGCGGCGGCGGCGAGTACGGCGAGACCTGGCACAAGGCCGGGATGCTGGACAAGAAGCAGAACGTCTTCGACGATTTCATCGCCGCGGCCGGATATCTCATCCGGGAAAAATACACGTCCCCGGCCGAGCTGGCCGTCTCCGGCGGCTCGAACGGCGGGCTTCTCGTCGGGGCGGCCATGACCCAGCGGCCCGAACTGTTCAAGGTCGCCCTGCCCGCGGTCGGGGTCATGGACATGCTCCGCTACCACAAGTTCACCGTCGGCTGGGGCTGGGCCGGCGAGTACGGCACGAGCGACAAAGAGCCCGATTTCAAGTGGCTCTACGCCTATTCGCCGCTCCATAACCTCAAGGAGGGAGTGGCCTACCCGGCGACTTTGGCGACGACGGCCGACCAGTTCGCCTTTTTCCTCTGGAACGTCGGCGCCGAAATCCGTCCCTGAAGACGGACGGCGGGATATTGTCCCGGGCCGTCGTTTCCAATAAGATGGGCCCGAGGAAAGGATGGTGCCGATGAAATCCGCCCGACCCGCCGCCTCCGTTCTGGCCGTTCTGGGGATCGCGTTCGCCCTGGCGTCCTGCCGCGGCGCCGCTCCGGGCGGGGCCGGCGCGGCCGAATTCCGTCAACCCTTCAAGACCTACCCCTTCGGCGATCCCGACCCCGTCCCCATTTTTGCCCGGTCAAGCCTGTGGGGCTCCGGGGCGCGGCTCTACCCCTATTTCTTTTTCGATAAGTTCAGCGCCGCGGGGGAGGACAGGGACTGGACGGTCGTCCGGCTCGAAAATCCCTACCTCTCCGTCGACGTCCTGCCCCAAGTCGGAGGGAAAGTCTGGGGGGCGAGGGACAAAAAAACCGGGAGAGATTTCCTCTACCGGAACGGCGTCATGAAATTTCGCGAGATCGCCCTCCGGGGGCCCTGGACCTCGGGCGGGATCGAGTTCAACTTCGGCGTCGTCGGCCACGCCCCCTCGACGGCGACTCCCGTGGATTATGTCGTCCAATACAGCGGGGGGGAAGCCCGGGTCGTCGTCGGAGGCCTGGACCTCCCCTCCCGAACGCGGTGGAGCGTGACGATCGCCTTGCCTCAAGATAAGGCCTATTTCGAGACGAACGGCCGCTGGTTCAACCCGACTCCTTATAGGCAATCCTATTATTATTGGTCGACCTCGGCCATCAAAACGGCCGAAGACCTGAAATACATCTTTCCCGGCCGATGGCAGATCGGCCACGACTACGGCGTCCCGCTCGAACCCTGGCCCGTGGACGGCCAAGGCCGCGACCTCTCGTGGTACAAGGACAACGCCTTCGGCGGGTCGAAGAGCTATTTCACCGTCGGAGAGTTCGAGGATTTTTTCGGGGCCTGGTATGAGCGGGGGGATCATGGCCTCGGCCATTGGGCGGCCTACGACGACCTGCCGGGCCGCAAGGTCTGGATCTGGGACCTGTCCCGTTCGGGGGAAATCTGGGTCGACCTCCTGACGGACGCGGACGGGCAGTACACGGAGCCCCAGGCGGGAAGGCTTCTCAACCAGTCCGACCATGAATTCTTCGCCCCGGGAGCGTCCGACCGCTGGCGCGAGCTCTGGTTCCCCTACGGGGGAATCGGGCCGATGGTCAAAGTCTCGCCGGCGGCAGTCCTCGGCCTCGAGAAGAAGGACGGAAAGCTCGCCCTGGGACTCTTCCCCCTCGAAGCCGTCGAGGAGGACCTGACGGTCGTCGCCGGGGGGAAGGAGATCTTCCGCGAGAGGATGAGGTTCGACCCCATGGTGGTCGTCCGGAGGGACATCCCGGTCCCGGCGCCGGCGTCGGAAATCATGGTCAAGCTTGGCGAAAAACTCGTCTACGAGGGCTCGCCGAAAGCCAACGACCTCGAGCGGCCGCTCCGGTTCGCCCCCGTGGACGAATCGACGGCCGAGGGGTTGTTCCGGAGCGGGGCCCGGGCCGAAAAAGGGCGAGTGCACGGCCTCGCCCTGGAAAAATATGCGGCCTGTTTGGCCAAGGAGCCAGCCCACATGGGGGCCTTGGCCCGGACGGCCGAGCTCTATGCGCGCCGCGGAGAATATGAAAAAGCCCTCTCTTTCGCCCGCCGGGCTTTAGAGCTCGACATGTACGACCCGGGGGCCAATTATGTCTACGGCCTGGCCGCGCTCCGGATGGGCCGGGCCGTCGACGCCAAGGAGACGTTCGGTTGGGCGGCGCGGTCCCCGGAATATCGCTCCGCGGCCTATGTCTGCCTGGCCGAAATCGCCCTCGGCGAGAAGAGATTCGGCGACGCGGTCCGTTACGCCCAAAGGGCGGCGGAGGTCAACGCCGACCAAAGCAGCGCTTTCGAGGTCCTGGCCACGGCCTATCGCCTGGCGGGGAAGAAGGAGGCGGCCAAGGGGGTGCTCGCCAAGCTCCTGGAGCTCGACCCCCTGGACCACCTGGCCCGCTTCGAGCTCTATCTTCTCGATCCCACGGCGAAGAACTTGGAGACATTCAAATCCCTGATCCGCAACGAGCTCCCCCACGAGACGTATCTCGAGACGGCCCTGACCTACATGCGCCGGAATTGCGATGCTGACGCCGCCGCTGTCTTGAAGAACGCCCCCGATTATCCGACCGTTTATTACCTGCTTTCCCGCCTGGCCCTCCCCGAATCGCCCGAGGAAAGCCGGGCTTATCTCGACCGAGCTTCCTCCCTTTCGCCGCGGCTCGTTTTTCCCTTCCGCGAGGAGGAGATCCCGCATTACGAATGGGCCGCCTCCGTCCGTCCGGGCGACTGGAAGCCGAAGTATTATCTCGGGCTCATCCTCTGGTCCAAAGGGCGAATCGAAGAGGCCAAGGCCCTATTCGGTCAATGCGATGGGGCCGATTTCGCTCCGTTCTTCCTGACCCGGGCGATGCTCTATCGGGATTCGGACCCGGCTCGGGCGGCGGCCGATTACGAACGGGCCATCGCCCTCGACGAAAAATCCTGGAGGGCCTGGCATCTCCTCGTCGGTTTTCGGACGAGTCAAAGGCAATTCGAGGCCGCCCTCGAAGCCGGCCGAAAGGCGGCCGAGCTTTTTCCGGGCGAGGGAAAAATCAAGGCCGACCTCGTCAGGGCCCTGATCGAAACCGGCCGGCTCGAAGAGGCGGCCGCCATTTTCGACGGCCTCGAAGCCCTGCCGTTCGAGGGCGCGAGCGAAATCCACTCCCTCTTCGTCCGGACGCACGTCGCCCTCGGCGCGGCCAACATGAAGAGCCGGGATTGGGCCGGGGCCGTCCGGGAGCTCGAGCGTTCGAAGGAATATCCGGAAACGCTCGGCAGCGGAAAGCCGTTCGATCCCGACGTCCGGCTGCAGGATTATCTCCTCGGGCTGGCCTACGGCCGCCTGGGCGAAATAGAGAAAGCCGCGGCGGCCTTTCAGGCCGTCCTGGACTACACCCTGAAGTTCACCGACCGCGGAGGGACGGGAGCCTATTTCG
>VGJF01000145.1 GCA_016867585.1 Candidatus Aminicenantota bacterium
ATTTTTTCGAATGCGAAAATGCTCGACACTGCGCTCGGGCCAAAAATAGCCCGCCTTCAGACGAAAATCAATCCCTCTTCTTTTTTACTTGCGGAATCTCTGGCCGCGAGGCCTGAGCTTGACAAAGGGTTTCTCTCGAAGTTACCATATGATCGAGAGGTTCGGCATGAGAAAAGCCATCGTCCTCCTGGCCGGAGTCATGTTCGCGGCTTCCGCCTGCACCCTCATCGACGAACGCTACGCGGGGGTCGGAATCCGGACATCGCCCTCCGATCGATACGTCTATGATGACGACGATTATCAACCATCCGTCGACGCCTATGATGCGCCCTATCCATACTCATATTGGCATGCGTATTGGCCCGGGACGCCGTCCTGGCGTTTCGGCTGGTATTCCTGGTCTCCGTTCTTCTACCTGGATCCCTATTTCTACCTGTGGTCCTACTCCCTGTATGGGTATTCCTATTATTCTCCATGGAGATATTACGGGTCTTATTACGGCTATGGCGGCCAATACACCCCTCGCCGCATCGACCGGACGGTCGTTTCCAAGGACAGCCTCCAGCGCCTCGGTTCGGGCGACGGGACCGTCCGCCGCATCAGGAGAACGCCGAGCAGCGGCTCCTCCGCGGCTCAAATCCGTCGTCCGACGGCGGCCCGTTCGTCCTCCTCGTCACGGTCGGGGACGATCCGGAGCTCCGGTTCGAGCCGCAGCGGCGGGAGCTCGGTGAGTTCGTCCGGGTCGAGGAGCGCGAGTTCTTCCCGAAGCGGAGGGTCGTCGGGAGGCGGCCGTACGGCCGGAAGCGGTTCGATCCGCAAGAAATAGACATCCATTTTAAACCTTTTCCCAAGAGTATCGGGGGTTGTCCTTCGCCGATAAAAGGGGCGTGACTGTTGCCGAGGAGGATCGAAACCCGATGAGGACGAAAACGCGGCCGGCCGGCTTCCGGGCAACGTTAAAAGAAATCGAAGACGTCCTCGACCTCGCCTTCAACCGTTTCCCGGCCTATCTCCTTGTCCGGGCCCTCGCTCCGCTGCGGATTTCCCCCGACGCCTTGACGGCGGCGTCGTTTCTGCTGACCTGCGGGTCCGTGGTTTTTCTTGTCCGGGACCTCCCGGGTCCGTCCGCCCTGTTCATCTACCTCAAGGTCATTTTCGATTGCTCCGACGGACAGATGGCCCGGTTCACGAAGAGGGCGACCCGGTTCGGGGTTTTTTGGGACGAGCTGGCCGATATTTCGGGCCAGTTTCTGATCTTTGGCGGAATCGGCCTCGTCTTGATGCGGGGGGGATTTGACTGGCTGATCGTCCTCGGGTTGGCGGCCTCGTTGTTCTTCATGGGGGCCGACATCACCCTCTACCAAAATTTCCGGACGCTTTATCTCCGGACGTTCGCGGGGAAGGCCGCTCCGCCGCCTCGGGCCCGGAAAGCCGTCTTTGCCGCCATCGACGGCCTCAATGCCCTCCGGGAGACGACTCTCCGGATCATCCCCCTTCCCGACATCAACGCCTACGCGGACACGGCGCGCCTCCCGGCCGAAAAGAGGGACATCCTCCGGTCCGTTTTTCAGCGGCGGTTCAGGCCGATGGTCTATCTCTTCTCCCTCGTAGCCGGCACGTCCCATCTCTTTGCCATCGCTCTTCTCATCCTTCTGGGCAGGCTGGACTGGATTTTTCCCTTGTTCATCGTCTGGTACAACGCCCTTTTGGCGGCCTTGATCGCCATCCAGATCGCGAACGCCGCGGCCTTCGAACGCCGGTATATGAAGAACGCCGGTCCTTGATTCTTTCCCCCTCGAAGACGCCGTTCGGCCGGCGAATTTCAAGGGCGGCGAAGTTCCGGAAGGGGATGCGCTTCGCCGCCCCCCTTTTCTTCAAAACAAGGAAAGGCGAAATCGGGGTCGTGTAGGCCTTCGACGAAGAGCCGATCGTCGGGAGGGTGTCCGGAAGCCGGGTTTTGTTTTAGGCGATGTTGACGGCGAAGGCAACCTGGGGTCATAATGGGAGCCTTTCAATATGACCGAGCCCGTCATCCTCAAATCTCCGGCCCATCCGATTTCCCGGGGCGACGTCGATCCCGACGCTCTCCGGGTCATTTTCCGGCTCCACCATTCGGGGTTCCTGGCTTACCTGACCGGGGGGGCCGTCCGAGATCTCATGCTCCGCCGCCCGCCGAAGGACTTCGACGTCGTGACCGACGCCCGGCCGGGACAGATCCGGAGGCGGTTCCCCAACTGTTACATCATCGGCCGCCGTTTCCGGCTGGCCCACGTCCGGTTTCCCGACGGGAAAACGATCGAGGTCGCCACCTTTCGACGGACGATCAGCCCCGGATTGGAGGAAACGCAGCCGTCGGAGTTCGATCCGACTCTTCTCTACGGGACGCCGGCCGAGGACGCCTGGCGGCGCGATCTGACGATCAACGCCCTCTTTTATGACCCCGTCAGGAACGAGGTCATCGATCATGTCGGCGGGCTGACGGACCTCGAGGCCAAACGCGTTCGGGTCATCGGCGAGCCAGGGACGCGCTATGCCGAGGATCCCGTCCGGATATGGCGCGTCCTCCGGCATGCCTCGCGGCTGGGCTTTGAGATCGAGGAGGCGACGGCGGCCGCGATTTCCCCCCGCGCCGGCTTGGTCGGCGGATGTCCGGGCGCCCGGCTCTATGAGGAGCTCAACAAGGATCTTCTCCTGGAAACGGGCCCGGTTTTCGAGGCCCTTCGAAAGCACGGGCTTCTCCGGATCATCCTCGGGATCCCGGGAGAGATCTACGAGACGGACCACGGGCTTTATGCCCGGCTTCTAAGCCTCCTGCGCATCGCGGACCAAGCCAAAGCCGCCGGGGAGGATCTCTCCCTCGAAGACATGTACGCCCTCCTCTTCTGGCCTTGGCTCGAGCCGCTTTTCGGCGAATTTCATCCCGACATGACAAAGATTCTGAGCGAGGCCTTGGCCGGGGCGGAAATGCGGACCTCGATCCCCCGGACGATGCGGGCCGGCGTCGTCCAGATTGTGAACCTCGTCGGCCAGATGCGCCGGGCCCTGCGGACGGGACGCTGGCGCTTTTCCCAGCAACGACGGTCCCATTTCGGACCCGCGGCGCGCCTCTTCTTTCTCATCGACCAAGGCCGTGTCCCGGAAGAGGGCGAATCGTTCGAAACGCTTTTTGCCGCGGCTTTTCCGGGAGGGCCGAGGCCGGGAAAGCGGCAACGGCGAAGACGAAGGAATCGCCGGCCGCCAGACGGTTCCCCCCCGCATCCTGAGAAGGACGATTCTCCCTGAGACGCTGAGAAAGGTCCTCTCCGAAGCCGGTTTTTCGTCAGAAAAGGGATTCGGCGGCGCGACGGACGAAGGTCAGGATGTAGGACGGAAAAATCCCGAGCTGGAGGACGCCGTAAAGGCACAGAAAAAGGACGAGAAGGAGCGGGGGGTTCTCGAAGTCCACGGCGGCTTCCTCGCCTTCGGACCTCCTCATGTACATGAAAACGACGACCCGCAGGTAGTAATAGACCGAGATCAGGCTGGACAAGACGGCGATAAGAACCAGGGCGGTGTGCCCCTCCCGGACGGCGGCGCTGAAGACATAGAACTTGGCCAGAAAGCCTCCCGTCGGCGGGAAGCCGGCCAATCCAAACACGAAGACGGCGAAAAGCCCGCCCATCCAGGGGAAGCGGGCGCCGAGACCGGCGAAATCCTCGAGGTTCGTCCGTTCGACGCCGTCCCGGCCGAGGGCGGCCAGGACGCCGAAGGCTCCCATGCTTAAAAAAAGGTAGTTCGCCAGGTAAAAGAGCAGCCCGGAGGCGTCTTTCGAAAGGACGGCGATGAGGAGGTACCCGGCATGGGCGATGCTCGAATAAGCCAGCATCCGTTTGACGTTTCTCTGGCGGAGGGCGGCGAGGCTGGAGACCAGCATGGTCGCCGCCGCGACCGCCCAGAGAACCGAAAACACGGCCTCCTTTTTGAATCCGGACTGCCAGTAGGGGAGGAGAAGGCGGAGAAGAACCAGGAACCCGGCCGCTTTGGGACCGAAGGCGAAGAAGGCCGTGACCGGCGTCGGGGCCCCCTCATAAACGTCGGGCTGCCACATGTGGAACGGCACCAGGGCGAGCTTGAACGCGAAACCGCCGAGGACGAGGGCCAGGCCGGCCAGGGCGAGAAGGGGAATAGTCCCGGCGGCGGCGATCTCCGTCAGCTCGAGCGTCCCGCTCCCGCCGAAAAGAAGGGCCAGACCGAAAACGATGAAGGCCGCGGCGAAGCTCCCGATGAGAAAATACTTGGCCGCGGCCTCGGTCGAACGTTCGTCGCCGCGTTTCAAGCCGGCCAGGGCGTAGCTTGAAACCGAGAGGACTTCCAGACCGAGAAAGACGGCCACGAAATTCCCCGAGGAAACCATGATCACCAAACCGGCCGCGGCCAGGAGAAGAAGGCCGTAGAACTCGCCGTCGTTCATCCTCTGCCGGACGATGTGGCGCATCCCCATGAGGACGACGAAGGCCGTGCCGGCCAGGAGGAGGAGGGTCAGGAAGACGGCCGCGTCGTCGAACCGGAGCGTCCCGCCGAAGGCTTCGGCGTTCCGGCCCCAGAGCCTGACGGCCAGCCAACCCGAGACGAGGAGGACGGCCAGGGAGAGGAAGGCGAGATGATCCTTGTTCTCCCTCTTGAAGAAAGCTTCGGCCAGGATGACGGCCAGGGCTCCGGCGGCGATGGCCAAGAGCGGTCCGAGGGCGGGGAAGACGCTCATTCCGTGGCCCTCCCCGCTTCGACGGCGACCGGCGCGGCCAAAGGCTTGACGACGAAGACTCTCTCCCGCCCCTTGATCCGGCTGACGTATTGGGCGACCGAGGCGTCCATCTTGCGGAGAAAGGTCGAGGGGTGGAGCCCGATCCAGAACATCAGGACGACGATGGGGACGAGAAGGGCGATTTCGCGCCCGTTCAGGTCGCGGAAGGCGCGGATGTGGTCGTTGGCGATCGGCCCGTGCATGACCCTTCGGAACATCCCAAGGAGGTAGGCCGCGGCCAGGATGACGGTCGTGACGGCGAGGACGGCCCAGAGCTTGTCGGCGGCAAAGGCGCCGTAGAGGCAGAGGATTTCGCCGACGAAGCCGTTCAAGCCGGGAAGGCCGAGGGAAGACAGGACGGCGACGAGGAAGAAGGCGGCGAAGACGGGCATCCGGCCGCTGACTCCGCCGAAGTCCTTGATGAGCCGGGTGTGGGCGCGCTCGTAGAGGATGCCGACGCACAAAAACAGCATCCCCGTGCTCAAGCCGTGGTTGACCATATGGATGACCGCTCCCTGGACGCCGGCGGTGTTGCCGGCGAAAAGGGCCAGCATGATCAAGCCCATGTGGCTAACGCTCGAATAAGCGACCAGGGATTTGACGTCCTTCTGGACGAGGGCCATGAATCCGCCGTAAATGATCCCGATGACGGCCAGGACGGCCAAGACAGGGAGGAACTTGGCCGCTGCCTCGGGGAAGAGCGGGAAGGCGAAGCGGAGAAAGCCGTAGGCTCCCATCTTCAGGAGGACGGCGGCCAGGATGACCGACCCGGCCGTGGGCGCCTCGACATGGGCGTCCGGAAGCCAGGTGTGGAAGGGAAACATCGGGACCTTGACGGCGAAGGCCAGGCCGAAGGCCAGGAAGAGCCAGGTCTGGAGTTTAGGCGCGAGGCTCAGGTTCAGGAGGTCGGCCAGGGCGAAGGAGTGCGTTCCCGTTTCCTTGAAGAAGGCCGCGTAGAGGACGAACATGGCCACGAGCATGAGAAGGCTGCCGGCCATGGTGAAGAGGACGAATTTGGTCGACGCGTAGACCCGCCGCCGGCCGCCCCACATTCCGATCAGGAAGACCATCGGGATGAGAGCCGCTTCCCAGAAGACGTAAAAGAGGAAGAGGTTGAGGGCGATGAAGACGCCGATCATCCCCGTCTCGAGAAGGAGCATGAAGAAGAGGTATTCCTTGATCCGGTCCCGGATATGCGACCATGACGCCAGAAGGGCCAGGGGCATGAGGAAGGTCGTCATGAGGACGAGATAGAGGCTGATGCCGTCCACCCCGACGTGGTATTCGATCCCCAGGCCCAGCCAATTCGCCCGTTCGACGAACTGCGGGTCGGCCGTTCCGCCGTCGAAGGCGAAATGGAGGGGCAGGGAGAAGAGAAAAACGGCGATGGTGAAGGCCAGGGCGATGCCGTAGAGCAGGACCTTGTTTTCGCGGGGGAGAAAGAGAAGGAGAGCGGCCCCGGCCAGCGGCAGGAACGCGACAAGCGAGAGGATCGGGATGCTCATGGCCTAGAAGAACAGCACTCCGAGAAAGATCGCCATGCCGAAGAGGACGGCCAGGGCATAGTCCTTGATCAGGCCGGATTGGATCAGGCTCAGGAGCCGGCCGAGGAGCCCCGCGGCCCGGGCCGAGCCGTTGACCGCGCCGTCGATGACGGCGAGATCGAATTTGTCGTAAACCCGGGCGGAGCCTTGGACGAGGGGCTTGACGATCGCGGCGTCGTAGGCTTCGTCGACATAATATTTATTCAAAAGAAGGCGGTAGAGGCCGGGAAATTTTTCTCCGAGGCGGCGGGGGATTCGGGGATCCCGGAGGAAGAAGGCGTAGGCGGCCCCGATCCCGAGGAGGGCCGCGGCGACGCTGGCGGCGATGAGGACCCATTCCGTCCCAAGGCCGAGATGGCCTCCTTCGGCGGGTTTGATGACGGGCTCGAGGAAACGGTCGAAAAGATGGGCGTGCTTCCCGACGACCGGGGGGAGGCCGACATACCCGGCGAAAACCGAGAAGAAAGCCAGGATAACCAGGGGGACGGTCATCGCGCCCGGGGATTCGTGGAGATGGCGTTTGACCTCGGGCTCGAGGCGTTCCTGGCCGTGGAAGGTCAGGAAGACGAGCCGGAACATATAGAACGCCGTCAGGACGGCGCCGCCGAGACCCAAGGCCCAGATGAAATACCGGCCTTGGGCGAAAGCGGCGGTCAGAACGGCATCCTTGGAGAAGAATCCGGAGAGGAAGGGGACTCCGGCGATGGCCACGGCCCCGATGAGGAACGTCGGGTAGGTTCGGGGGAGATGCTTGCGCAGGCCCCCCATTTTCCGCATGTCGAGCTCGCCCGACAGGGCGTGCATGACGCTCCCCGCGGCGAGGAAGAGGAGGCTCTTGAAGAAGGCGTGAGTATAGAGATGGAAAACGCCGGCGGCGTAGGCGCCGACCCCGCAGCCGATGAACATGTAGCCGAGCTGGGAGATCGTCGAGTAGGCGAGGACGCGCTTGATGTCGTTCTGGACGAGGGCGATCGTCGCGGCGAAGACGGCCGTCAGGGCGCCGACGACGGCGACGACCTCCGAAGCGGCGGGCGAGGCGGCATAGAGGGGATTGAGGCGGGCGACCATGTAGACGCCGGCCGTGACCATCGTCGCGGCGTGGATGAGGGCGCTGACCGGCGTCGGGCCCTCCATGGCGTCCGGAAGCCAGACGTAGAGGGGGATCTGAGCGGATTTCCCGGCCGCCCCGACGAACAGGAGGACGGCGATGAGCGTCGCCGTCGCCGGGGCGATGATCCCGCCGGCCACGGCCTCGTTGATCGCCCCGAAAGAGACGCCGCCGATCGTCAGGAACAGAAAGAGGATTCCCAGGAGGAATCCGGCGTCGCCGATCCGGTTGACGATGAATGCTTTCTGGCCGGCCGCCGCGGCCGCGGGCTTCTCGAACCAGAAACCGATGAGAAGGTAGGAGCACAGCCCGACGCCCTCCCAGCCGACGAACATGAGGACGAGGTTGTCGGCCAGGACGAGGATGAGCATGGCGAAGGTGAAGAGGTTCAGGAAGGCAAAGAAGCGGGCGAAGCTCCGGTCGCGGGACATGTATCCCGTCGAGTACACGTGGATGAGGAGCCCGACCCCCGTGACGACGAGGACCATGACGGCCGAAAGGGGATCGAAGCGGAAAGCCAGGTCGGCCCGGAACTCGCCGGCTTGGATCCAGGTGAAGAGTGTCCGGAGGATCGGACGCCCGGCGGAGGCCCCACCCAACAGGCTCTGGAACGAGATGACGGCCAAGACGAAGCTCGCGGCCGCGGCCAGGCAGGCCAGCCAGGCGACGGCTTTTCGGCTGAGCTTTCGGCCGGCGACGATGAGGACGAAGGCGCCGACGGCGGGGGGGAAGGGGATGAGCCAGAAGGGATTCATCCTAGCCTTTCAGCGTCCTCAGGTCCTCGGTTTTGATCGACCGGCGGCGGCGGTGGACGAGGAGGATGATGGCCATCCCGACGGCGGCCTCGGCCGCGGCGACGGTCATGACAAAAAAGACGATGACCTGGGCTTCGACCTTGGCCGGCCCCCGGGCCAGGGCGAGGAAGGCGAGGTTGCCGGCCCCGAGCATGACCTCGATGGACAGAAACTGGGTCAACAAGTCCCGCTTGACGAAGAAGGCGATGATCCCCAGGACGAAGAGAAGGAGGCCGAGGGAGAGGAACCAGCCCGCCGGAATCATGGGCGGTCTTTCCTCTTGGCCAGGACGATCGCTCCGACGAGAGCCGCCAGGATGAGGAGGGACGTGATTTCGAAGGCGTAGAGGTACTTTGTGAAGAGGAGTTGTCCGACGGCCTCGGGTCCGGCCGCGGCCGTTTCGACCGACGACGGAGC
>VGJF01000146.1 GCA_016867585.1 Candidatus Aminicenantota bacterium
CTTTTGAGGACAGATATGGTATGTGTCCCCGTATTTATTTGGAGTGGGGGCCTGGACGGTTCGCAGCAAGATTCGCAAATCGAATCCCAAGCCCATATGGGCGATGTAATACAGATCGTATTCCAGCTTGACTTTCGAATCCTCGAGCGACGCCGCGTAAGGATGATTGATCTGGGCCCAGCCCGTCAACCCCGGCTTGACGAGATGCCTCAGCCCGTAAAATGGGATCTCCCGCTCCAGCATCTCGACGAAGCCGGGCCTCTCCGGCCTCGGCCCGACGAGGCTCATCTCGCCCTTCAAGACATTCAGAAGCTGCGGAAGTTCGTCCGCGTGCACCCTCCTCAGAATCCTCCCGACCTTCGTCACCCGCTCGTCTTTCTCTTTCGCCCAGACGGGCTCACTGTCCTCGGCCCGCTCGATCATCGACCGGAACTTCATCAGCTTGAAGACGGTCCCGTTCTTCCCCACCCTTTCCTGCCTATAAAAGACTTTTCCCCGCGAGGTCGCCTTGATCAAAAGGGCGATCAGCCCCCAGAACGGAAACGTGACGACGACGAAGACGATCGCCAGCCCGAAGTCGACGGCCCTCTTGACCCTGACGAACGTGCCACTCTCCGACAGCTGGAAGCCGGCCGTCCGCCAGAACCAGTCCTCGCCGGCGATGAAATCGACCGGGATCCGTCCCGAAACGCTCTGGTACATCTCGTTGAATCCGGCGACCTCCGCTCCGCCCCTCTGGGCTTGGTGGATCCTCCTCCACATCTCTTTATCGACCGGCTCGCGCTCGCCGACGACGATGAGCTCGGCGCCCGCCTCCAATTCCCCCGTCTCGAAACCATATTCATCCCCTTTCGCCCCCGCTCCCGATCCGACCGCCGCCTCCAAAGCCCTCTTTTCCGCTTCGCTCCCGACGAAATGAATCCGTTTCGGCGCGCTTTCCCCCCGCGCCCACCAAGGGCCGACGAGACTCCGCCAGACGAAGACGGCCAAAAAGAACAGAAAGCTGGCGATGAACAGCAACCCCCGCCCGATGGGCTCGAGGAATATCGCATATTTCAAGAATCCGAGCGCGATCGCCGCCGGCCCGACGGCGAAGGCGAGCCGCCAATACAACTCGCTCGACCAAGGCCTGCCCGGGCGCAAATACAGCCCGGCGAAATAAAACGCCGCCGGGTAGACGACGATCATGATCAGAAAAACGCCGAGCGGCAGCCTCCGGCCGAATTTCTCGAACGAAACGAACCGCAGCCAGTACGCCGCGACGAAGCTCAATATCAGGAGCAGGATCTCCCCCCCGTAAACGAGAATCCGCCCCTTCTTCCGGCTTCTCGTCTTCATGACCGCTCCGCGGCGAGGCTCTTCCGCCTGGCCGCGATCTCATCCAGAAAATCCTTCACCAGCCTTCCCTTGACCCCCGCTTTTTGCTTCTCGTCGAGAACATCGCCGAGGCCGTGAAGGACGGCCTTCGCCGTGAAAACGCGCGGCACGAACGCGGCCAAATCCGCAAGATAATCCGAGAGGCTTTTCCCCGTCCTCTCTCGCACTAAAGCCTCGTTCAACGGATATCCCATTTTCAAAAAAAAGCGGGCATCGAAGAGGTCCCGGGCGACGGGATTTTTCCGGTCGGCGAGGGCGACGAGTTTGTTCGTGGCCAGCGTGCGTTCGTCCGCGATTCGCATCTCGACACCCAGCATCCAGGCGGGCCTGTCCGAATTGTTCCTCCAGACCCTTTTCCCGGCTTCGATCTTGATAGGAGGAGCCCCCCTCGCGTAATTCAGCAGAAAGAACAGCGTGTTCGCCTTGTCCTTGACCTCGCGGACGGCGGCATGGCGTTCCAAAGCGCCGCGGAGGCGCGACGACTCCGGCGCTTCGAGCGGCGTCTGGAGGTCGAAATCCAAATCAAGGGACAGCCTCGGCAGGCCGTAAAAAAAGGACGCGCAGGTCCCCCCCTTGAAAACCAGCTTTTCGGCCGGCCCGGGCGTCTTGTAGATTTCGAGGAGCAGGGCCGTCAGCACGCGCTTGTGGAGGACGGGATCGAAGCCTCGGGCGGTCATGCGGCGACGGCTTTCAAGGCCCGGCGGCGGACGGCGGCGGGATAGAACTCGGCCAGGGCGACGAGGCGCTCGGGATTGACCCTTTCCGGATTGTCGTGGTCGGGAAGCAGCCCGAAATACAGGCCGTCGAGAAGGGCGCGCTCAGGCTCGGCGACGGCGACTCCCTCCCTGAAGCGAATGCCCTCCAAGTTGTAGAAGAGGCTCGGCTTCATCGCGAAGTACCGGTACTCCATGCCGGCGGCTCGGCGGCGATAATTCAAGAGCGCCACGGAATCGACCGTCCGCCGCGATTGAAAAGCGACCCCGTGATGGGCGAGGGCCGTGAAGAGAGAGACATAGGACGGCGAGATGATGAGATTGGCCAGCTCCTTGGGATCGAAATCGGGCTGAAGAGAAACGTAACCCCGGGCGACGCGGTGGAGAAGGCCCCGGTCGACCATCCGCTTGGCGGCGATCTTCGTCGTTTCCGGCCGCAACTTCCAGAGGAGGCGGAGGCTGCGCACGGCGAAAACCGTGTGCCCCGTCGCGCCGAGACTTTTCAATCGTTCGGCGTCGGTCATGTCGGTCGCGACCCTTCGCTCCCTATCGATGCTCGTTTACGAATTTGTATACCAGTATTTTAAGAATTGGAGAGCGTCTTGTCAACTCATCGGCCCTCATCGACTGCCGAGCGGCGGCCTATCGGCTGTTTGTGCGGCGGCTTGTCCGCCGCCCCTCATCAAACCGCGGGACCGGCGCACGGCACGTCTGAGAAAATCCGGCGAAAAACCCGTCCTTCTCTATGGCGTCTGGCGTGTGGCGCTCCTCATGGAGCTCCTGGAGCTCGTTGACAAATGTGGATCACTGGGAGAGAATAATGGAGAGATTGATTGGCTCTACTACTAGGGAGAACAACGCCGTGGCGAAAATCAACATCTCGATGTCTTCCGCGATTCTCGACGAAATCGACCAGGCCCGCCGCGACCTGGGCCTCGGACGGAGCGAGTTCTTGCGCCGCGCGGCCACATCACTTCTCGAGGCGCTGGCCGCCGAGCGCCGTCTCGAGGAGAAGCGGAAGGCCGTCGACAAAGCCATAACGATCCAGGATAAAATCGCCGAGAAGCTGGGCGATTGGGACGTGGAGAGAATCCTCAGGCGGAGCCGCGATTCACGAAAATGACCTCCGCCGTCGCTCCCATTCCCCGCTGGACCCTCGACGCGTCCGTCGTCGTCAAATGGTTTCTCCGTCGGGACGAGCCCGGCCGAGCCGCCGCCCTTCGGCTGCGCGAAGAATACCGCGGCGGCCGGATCGAGATCATCTGTCCGGACTTGCTGGCCTATGAGATCGCGAACGTCCTCAGATACAAGCCGGAGATTCGAGAGGAGACCGCCGAGAAAGCGATCGATTCGCTGTTTCTTCTCGTTATTCTCGGCCCGGTGGAACAAGCCGATTTGGCCGCGGGCGTGAGGCTCGCCCGGCGTCACGACCTCTCCGTCTATGACGCCGTCTACCTCGCCTTCGCCCGCCGCCGCGGCTGCCGGCTCTTGACCGCCGAACGCCGCCTGTGCCTCAAGCTCGCCGGCGCCCCCGATGTCTTCTCCCTCGAGCATTACGGGGATATTTAGCTTAACCGCCGGCTTTTGATTCGTACGGCAGGGCCTCCATCTCCAAGAGCCCTTTCAGGATATCGAATTCCGGGTCTTTGTGCGTGAGGACAGCCTCGCACCGGAAAACATAGGCGGCGATCATCGCGTCCGCCAGCGAAACGCGATATTCGGCCTTCAGCCTCGCCGCCGTCAACAAGGTCGGCTCATCCATATCCCGCAAGAATTCGACGTCGAACTGCTTGATCAAGGCGAGCCTCCGGTCGGCCTCGGCCTAGCCCGCCTCCTGGATGCTGACGCAAAACATTTCCAGAAGAACCGTCCAGGGCAATAACGTCGTCGGCCGCCTCAGGGCCTCTTCGACGCGGTCCGCTCCCTCCTCATCTTCGATGAGAGCCATAACCGCCGACGTGTCCAGGAGATATGTTATGTGTCCCCGTATTTGTTTTATGATTCAATGATCGGACGGCTGGAGAGGCGGTCCAAGACCTCGAGGAACCTCCGCTTCCGGAAATTCGCCATCCGGAGCGTCCTCTCCCACGCCTCCCATTCCGTCCGGCGGTTCAAGGTCGTTAGCCGTTTCTTCACCTTCCGCAGATAGCGGGACGCGCTATCATAAGCCTTAGGCTTGGTCATGGCGATGAGCGATTCCGCCTGTCTCTTCCAAATCGCTATAGCCCGGTCCGGTTGAGTCCCGGCGATCGCGTCGGCGAAGCGATCGTCGATGTCCGACCAGAAAGGCGAGGCCCAACCGATCAGGCCGCCCTCACGGCCTCCCCTCCAGCCGCCTCCTCCCCCGTACGATTTCGATAATTGTTCGTAGATCCGGATCGCGTCATCGATGTTCTTTTCTTCGAGGGCGATTTCTAATCTGACATAAGTTCTGTCATCGGCCCGTACGCCGCGCGGCTTTCCCATGGCCAAGCCCGTCTCGGGAAGCGGCCAACCGGCCCCGCTCGCGCCCCCGCCCTCGCCCCCCGGACGGGGCGGCGTTCCCTTCTCCAGATAAGCAAGCAATCCGAGGCGCACCGCCGGCCACGCGTCTTCATCCGCGAGGATTTTGCGGATCCGCCGGTAAGTGCCGACATCCGGCTCTCGGAAGAACTCCTCGGCCAGGACGGCGGCGGCCGTCTTCGCGTCGCCTCCATCGCGCCGCAGCTCGAGAAACTCCTTTCGAAGTCCGCCGGCGATTCCCGGCATTGATTCCGCCGTGGCCGCAATGCCTTTCCGGCACCACTCCTCGGCCTCCGCCGCCCGCCCCCCGGCGCGGAGACGGGCGACCAGCCTCTTGTAACTGCCGGTCAGAGGCGCTTCCCGAATGCAGAGCGGAATGATTTCGTCGGCCCTCCCGGCTTTCTCAAGGGCGAGAATCATCATATCGGACACGACGTCCCGCGGACAGCTTCGCTCGAGAGGGAGCTTTTCCGCCGGCCCAGGGACTTCCGCGACCTCGGGCCGCGCGGCGAGTTTGTCGGCAAACTCGCTCCAGGCGCTCCGGGGAAACGGATGCCGCCAGAACGCCTCGACGCCCGAACACAAATCGTATTCGTCCCCGAACACGAATCCGAAGGCCTTGATCATCTTGTCGGCGTCGGGAAGCGAGCCTTCGGCCAAGGCGCGAAAAACGACATCCATGATCCCCGAAATTTCGAGGGCGAGCTCCCCCTCGTCATCATATTCTCCGACCTGATTTTGTCCGAGCTTCAGAAGCATTTCGCCCAGCTCGACAACGTCGTCCGCCCGGCCCGCTTCGAGCAATCGCCCAAAGCCGTCCCGAACGGACTCGAAATCCGGCACTTCGGCTCTCCGGCTCCGATAATCGTGCCAAGCCGGCTCGCTCGTCGCGGCGACGATCGTCCGTCGGACTGCTTTAACGAGCTTGTCCGCGGATGCGCGGGACGGCGGCTTATCGACAAGGGACGCCCGCACGATCTCGGGGTGCCGGACGGCTATGCCTTTCAACAAGCGGCCCAATTCGGCCTTCGATGCCTTTTCGATCAGCCGGTCGAAAGCGTCGGTTGCGATGTTCTCCTCGTCTTCGTCGTCGTCATCGTCCTCCTCCTCATCGAACCGCCCGAATTCCTTGTCCTCCTCGTTTGCCCCTGCCTCCTCCCAATCCTCGCCCTCGCCGTCGACATCCCCCTTCTCGTCTCCATCGCCCTTGAGGTCCGCGGCGTCCTTCACGAGCGTTATTCGGGAATCGTCCGGGTCGGCGTTCGGGATGGTCCGCCTCTTCTTGAGCGCTTCGAGATAAACCAGCACGACGGCGACCGCGTGCTTGCAGGGCCCTGCAAACGGACAAGTGCAAACCGCATGGAGCTCGCCGTCTATCATCCACACGGCCGTCGCGTAGCGCGACATCCCCCGCACCCAGGCGATCAACCCTCCGTCCGGAGATAACGATAGGTCGGCGACACTTGCTCCCCGCGCGTAAGATTGGCCGCGCCCGACGACCGCCGTGCCGGCCCAATCCTCAAGATCGGCCCAGGTCAAACCGACGAAGTCATCTTGCGGCATGGAGGCCTCCTTTTTCGAAGTCCACTAACCTTCACACCCCTTTTCGCATTCGATCTTCAAAATGGCTTCGGCTTCTCTTTTATCTCGGCATTTTTATAAGTCTTCAGGTGCAAGGCCTGTCCGTTTAGAAATTCGGCTCAGCATGCGTGGGCCTATTTCTTCGCGATCATGAAAGGCAAAGACAAAATCCGGCCATCCTTGACGGCTTAACACGCGATGAGAGCCTCCGGTATCGCGTTTTATCGTCCAGCCTATCCGAAAAAGTGCTTCAAGAACGCGACGCGCCTTCGTGGAAGGCCATTCGGTCGGCTATCACTCGCAGGGCCAAGGATTGGGCCTTGGCGATAGCTTCCCCTCGAGTTCTGCCATAGGCCATGACTCCCGCCAAGTCGACCACCTCGGCGATCCAGCGCCCGTCTTCTTCGCGCTCGACCTCGATTTTCATTAAATCTCCCGAGGATAGAGTATACCGCCGTCCGCGCCCCTATTCAAGGCTCCGAGAAGTGCAGAGTGTGTGCCCAAGGTGGGATCTGCCGGCACGGGAGGACCGGTATCTGTCCGCTTTTGAGGACAGATATGTTATGTGTCCCCGTATTTCTTAAGCCAGGTATCCCGCCATGAACAGGGGCTTGGCATTTCGACGAGATGCGGCATCGTGCGCCAGGACCATTTTCCTTTCCACGCGAATCCCTTTGAACTGACTCCGGCCTTTGCCGGGCCCGCCGATTTCCACGACCCAATCGCCTGATTCCGTGGACAGCCAGAAATCCGGCGTTTTCCGCCCCGTGGTTGATTTCAGGTAATGAAACGGGATGTTCGCCATATTCATAGCGGTTGCAAAGAAGTCTTCCCGCACGGCCCCGAGAGCATCATCCCATGACCTGAAAAGCATGCGGTAGGGTACCTGCATCAGAATCTTCGGCTCCCGAAGAACGTTGGTCCCCGCCGGATCAACTATAATAAGGATGAACGCTTGGCACAACAAATCAACATATTCAGCGGCCTTATACCGCGTGATCCCCAGGTTATTGGCTATCGTTGTGGGATTTACGCCGTCCACGTCGGACCGCCCGATGAACGTCAAGGCCTTTCCGATCAAATTCACGTCCTGATAGGTCACTTTCGCTACGTTGGGTATGTCACGCTGCAGGACCGTGCCGAGAATGCTTCTCAAAACGTTCAGCGGATCGGGTTCCGTCAACGAAAACGGATACAAGCCTCCCTTCAGATATTCATCGAAAAGATAACCGTAGCGCGCATGATCCGGAGTCCAATCCCCGCGCCCCACGGCATCCAGCGTCAAGCCCTCGAGCGTCATGCCTTCCCGGAAGCGCACATACTCGCGAAATGAAAACGGCAAGAGTCGGATTAAGCGAACGCGGCGGGACAAGTCGAAGGCGGATCGCTGGAGCGCCAAGGCAACGGAGATGGTGAAAACGACATGAACATCGGGCAAAAAGTCGAAGATTTTCTTCAATTCTCCGTCGAAGCCGGGCTGAAAATGTATTTCGTCCAATAAAAGCGTTCGAATGCCCTGCTTCTCCAAAAGGACCTTGGCCAGCTCGAATAAAGCTACGTCTTCGAACGTATCGATACTGCCATAGAACGATCGATCCGTCAGCGCGGCCAGCTGCTTCAGAATGACGGTCTTGCCGACGCCGCGAGGCCCTACGATTCCGACAAAGCATCTGCCTTGCTCCTTAAGGAGCGTAGCCATCGCTTCCCTCTGGATAGGAAATCGTTTGGCTTCCGCGCGGGCCACGGCATCTAATGCCTGAAGTTCTGAGATGTTCATACCGATAATAATTGCATTTTAGTAATTAGTTGTCAAGGATGAATATATTTATGGTTAATATTTTATCATCATTCTATCTTGTCCTGCTGTTCCGGACTTACTGCCGCGACGAATCCATGCCCTGAGTTTCGTCAGGGCTCGATAGTCCAGGATGACTTGATCTTGACGAGGCCGAATTCGCGGGAGGAGACGGCGCCGCCCACTCCCGCGCCCGCGCCCGCTACAACGCTGAAGAAGTAGCTCATGTCGTGATGGTCGTAGGCGATGCTCAGGCTGGGATCGTAGGCCGACGCCGAGAAGAGATAATCCCCCGGGAAGAGGGGAAGCTCGGGAATAACGAACCGGACGACGCCCCGCGGCGGGATCGGATGCCCTGCGCCGTATCCGTGTTCCTCCCCCTCCCCCCTCCCCTCGCCTTCGCGCTTTCCCAGCGCGCCCGCCCCGCTTTCGTGCCCCGCCCCCCTACTTTCCTCCCCCGCCTCCCCCGCCACTCCCCATCCGCTCCCGAGGGTGTTCGGCCCGTAGATGAGCAT
>VGJF01000147.1 GCA_016867585.1 Candidatus Aminicenantota bacterium
CGTCCGCGACCTGGGCCCGGGCGAGGTCGTCTTCCTGTCCCCCGACGGGATCGAAGAGCGCGTCCCTCCCCGCGACGTCCTCCAGATATGCGCCTTTCTCTGGGTCTACTACGGCTATCCGGCCTCGAGCTACGAGGGGATCAACGTCGAGGAGGCCCGCTACCGGTGCGGAGCGATGCTCGCCCGCCGCTATCCGGCGGCCGTCGACTTCGTGGCCGGGATCCCGGATTCCGGGGTCGGGCACGGCCTCGGCTACGCGGCCGAGGCGGGCCTGCCGTTCCGCCGCCCGTTCGTCAAGTACAGCCCGACCTGGGCCCGGAGCTTCATGCCCCAGAACCAGGAAGTCCGCGACCTCGTCGCCAAGATGAAGCTCATTCCCAACCGGGACCTCGTCCAGGGGAAAAAACTCCTGTTTTGCGAGGACTCGATCGTCCGGGGAACGCAGCTCATGGACACCGTCCGGCGCCTGTACGATGTCGGCGCCTTGGAAGTCCACATGCGGCCGGCCTGCCCGCCGCTCGTCTTCGGCTGCAAGTTCCTGAATTTCTCGATGTCCCGGTCCGAGCTCGACCTGGCCGCCCGCCGGGCCATCCGCGAGCTCGAGGGCGAGATCCTCGACGACCTCGCGCCCTATACGGACGGTCGGACGGCCGAGTATCGAGCCATGGAAGAGCGGATTCGGCGGCGACTCAACCTAACCACCCTCAAGTACCAGCGCCTGGAAGACCTGGTCGCGGCCATCGGCCTCCCGCGGGAAAAGCTTTGCACCTATTGCTGGGACGGCCTCGAAGTCCGGTCGCCGCAGCTTGCCCTCGGGCTCTGATCACTTCTTGGCCCTGGCCCGGTACCGGCCCAGGTAATCCTCGACGATCTTCTCGGGTTTGAGGCCCAGATAGCGGGCGTAGCTCCGGAGGTGGCTCTTGAGATAGGTTTCCTCGGGAAGGGCTTCGAACCGCTCCTCCTCGATGCTCCGGAGGAGTTCGAGGCGGAGTTTGAGTTCCCGGGAGATTTCGTTGAGGTCGATGTTCAGGCGCTCGCGGATTTTGCGGAGGGCCAGGCCGCCGAAGACCATGGCCGGCGTTTCGTCCGGCCCGGTTCCGGCCGCCCCGTCGTCGGGGAGCAGGGCCTCCGCTTTCGGCGTCTCGGCGTGGAGGACAACCAGGAGCTTCTGGTAGGCCGCCTCGACCTCGGCCAGGATTTCCCGCCGGCGGTCGGCCGTGAACTCCTCCTCGAGAGGCTCGAGGACGATCGATTGGTCCGCATAGAGCCTCCGCAGCCGGAGGTAGGCGTTTTGGACGTCCCTCAGGCCGGCCCCGGGGGCCAATTCCAGGACGGCGTAAAGCGAAGCGGCATGGTCCTTGTTCATCCGAGGCCTCCCGGAAGCACGATCTCGCCTCCCTTGAGGAGGTTATCGCCCACGGCGGCGATGTTGGCCGCCCCGGCCGTGGCCGTGTAGTTCAGCATGAAAGGCTTACGTTCGCGGACGGACCGCCACACGGCGTCGTTGTATTCGACGTAGCCGACGTACTCGATCCCGACGCCGAGATATTTCAGGAGGACGCTCTTGACCGCCGTCCCGAGGAAGATGTCCTGCTTGTTCCGGACCATGTTCAAAATCAGGGCGACCCGGAAGCGGGACAGCTCGTTGTCGAGAATCGTGCCGATGAAGGAGAAACTCCCCTTGAGGTGGTCGATGAGCTCCTTGAGGTTGCGGATCCCGAACTCCTGGCGGCGGTCCCAGACGTGCTGGACGATTTCCTTGAACCCGTATTCCTTGAGAACGGCCTTGACCTTCCGGAAGAGGGCGTTCTTGATGAAATGGTACATGTTCTCGATGGCGATGACCTCCGGGACGAGGACGACGACCATCTTGTCGGCGATGAGGAAAGCGTCGAGGGTGTTGAGATGGCTGCCGGCCCCGAGGTCGATGAGGACGTTCTGGGCGTTGATCTTCAGGATTTGGCGAAAGAGCTTGAGCTTCTGGGAGAAGGTGATCGTGTCCGAGGCGATGGAGTGGATGTCGCCGGTGATGAGGGTCAGGTTGTCGAGATCGGTCCGGACGAGGATGTCCTGGAGGGATGAGCCCTTCTCGAAGAAGCTTGTCAGAGACCGCTGGGGCCGGTCGATGCCGAAGAAGGAGTGGAGGTTGGCCCCTCCGATGTCCATGTCGACGAGGACGACCTTCCGCCCCTTTTTGGCCAGGAACGACCCCAGGGAGGAGGTCAGGAAGGTCTTGCCCGTGCCCCCCTTGCCGCCTCCGACGGCCCAGATCTCGCCCTCGCGCTGGACTTTGGCCGTCGGGCTCATGGGTTCTCGGCGCCGCTTTTCATGGTCTCCGATAAACGATATCGAAAACCCGGACCGGCGTCAAATTCCGGGGATGGCAAAAGGTGGCTGGGAAGCTAGGATTCGAACCTAGATACCATGATCCAGAGTCATGGGTCCTGCCGTTGGACGACTTCCCAACCGGAGGCCCTCCACTATACCCGAGTCGGCGGGCGTTTTCAAGGCCCAGGACTTGTGATAAACTGACCGACCCCATGAAGCGAAAGACCTGGATTCAGCTCGGCCTCGTCCTCGTCCTGACGGCCGTTTTCCTCTATTTCTTCCTCCGCGGTATCGACTGGGGGGACGTCTGGACCTATCTCCGCCGGGTCGATCCGGCCTGGTTCCTGGCCGCCGTCCTCCTCGCCCCGGTCCACTTGGCGACCCGCGGCCTCCGCTGGAGGTATCTCCTCGTCCATGAGAAGGCCGACGTCCGTTTTTACAACCTCTTTGCCGCCAACGCCGTCGGCTTCACCGTGACCTTCTTGCTCCCCGGCCGGATCGGGGAGATCGTCAAGCCCCTCTATCTCGCCCGCCGGGAGCGCTGCCGGGCCGGGTTCGCCATCGGGACGATCGTCGTCGAGAGGATCTTCGACATGATGACGATGTGCTCCCTGCTCGGCCTCTTCCTCCTGGCCCGCCCGCTCTACGCCGCCGTCTTCAAGATCGAGGCCCAGACCGAGAAAAACCTCGTCTTCTGGGGGTTCGTCGGCGCGGCCCTGGCTTTGAGCCTGCTCGTCCTCAGCCTTCTCTTTTATTTCTTCAAGGAGAAGGCCCTGCGAGCGGCGGCCGCCGTCCTCAAGCCGGTCCCCCACAGGATCCGCGACGTCCTCCTCAACCTCCTCCACGAGTTCATCGACGGCCTGAAGATCTTCCATTCCCTGGGCAACCTGTTCATCTACGCCGGCCTGTCGTTCGCCGTCTGGCTGGGGATCACCTTTTTCTATTGGGTCGCCTTCCAGGCCTTCGGCCTCGGGGTGTCCTTTTTCCTGCTCATCCCCTACATTTTCCTGACCATGGTCGGGGCGTCCATCCCGACCCCCGGCATGGTCGGCGGCTTTCATTACTTCAGCAAACTCGGGCTCGTCGAGCTTTACGGCGTCGATCCCAACCTCGCCTCCGGGGCGACCCTGGTCGTCCACGCCGTCCAGCTCGTCGTGACTTGCCTGATCGGCTATGCTATATTGTGGAAGGACGGCCTGAGCCTGCTCCAACTCAAGCGCCTCCGGGAGACGATGAGCCCATGAGATGCCCCTTTTGCGGACACCTCGAAAGCAAGGTCATCGACTCGCGCGAGAGCAAGAAGGGGATCTCGATCCGGCGCCGCCGGGAATGCCTGGGCTGCGTCCGGCGGTTCACGACCTACGAAAAGATCGAGGAGATCCCCTACATGATCGTCAAAAAGGACGGGTCGCGCCAGCTTTTCGACCGCCAGAAGCTTCTCCGCGGGCTTCTCAAAGCCTGCGAGAAGCGGCCCATCGCCATAAACAAGCTCGAAGAGTTCGTCGAGGAAGTCGAATCGAAGCTCCAGGAACGCCCGGAGAAAGAGATGAAGGCCGCCGAGATCGGCGAACTCGTCATGGAAAGGCTGAAAGCCCTGGACAAGGTCGCCTACGTCCGGTTCGCCTCGGTCTACCGCGAGTTCCGGGACGTCCTCGAGTTCAAGAACGAGCTGGAGAACCTTCTTCGGGAGAAATGACGGCCGGCGTTTGACAAATCGGGGACGGGGCCTTATTTTCTAGGGTCTTTGACGAAAGAGACAACCGTCCCATGAGCCCGGTCAAGCGCATCAAGCCCGTCGCCCGGAGCCGGAAAGTCCGGGGCGAAATCCGCCGCCAAGTCGAGGCCGCCGGGGCCGGCCGGCCCGAAATCCTGGAGCTCGACGGCGGGTGGACGCCGCGGCTGGACCTCTCCGTCCGGGGGCCGGACATCGTCGTCGAGATGGAAGCCCCCGGCCTCGGCCCGGCCGACCTCCAGGTTCTTCTCCAGCCGGGCCGGCTGACGATCAAGGGGATCAAGCGCCAGGACGCCCCCCCCGCCCGGTACACGTGCTTGAGGCTCGAACGGGAGTACGGGGCCTTCCGGCGAAGCTTGGCCCTCCCGGCCGCGGTCGTCCCCGACGAAGCCCAGGCGTTTCTCGAGAACGGCCTGCTGACGATCGTCATGCCGAAGCTCAGGGACCGGAGGTCCGGGGACCCATAGAAAGGAAACCCATGGCCGAGAAAGATAGCATCAACGGCTCCGAAATGGAGGAGATCGTGGAGGACAAGGACCAGAAGCTCAACATCCCGCGGAAGCTGCCGATCCTCCTTCTCCGGGACATCGTCGTCTTTCCCTACATGATCGTCCCCCTTTTCGTCGGCCGGGAAAAATCGAAAAACGCGATCGATTTCGCCCTGTCCTCCCACCGGATGATCCTCCTCCTGACCCAGCGGGAGATGGAGACCGAGGAGCCCAAGCGGGAGGAGGTCTACGATACGGGCACGGTCGCCCTGATCATGAGGATGTTGAAGCTGCCCGACGGCCGGATCCGGATTCTCGCCCAGGGGATGTCCCGGGCCCGCCTCCTCAGCTACGAGGAGGAAAACGGCCACCTCGCCGCCCAAGTCGAGATCGTCCCCGAGCCGGAGGCCGTCGAAAAGACCCTCGAGAGCGAAGCCCTCGTCCGCAACGTCCGCGGGGGGCTGGAAAAGGCGGCCTCCCTGGGAAAAACCATCCCTCCCGAAGTCCTCATCATCGCCACCAACGTCGAGGAGCCCGGCCGGCTGGCCGACCTGACCGGGGCCAATCTCGATCTGAAGGTCGCCGATGCCCAGGGCATCCTCGACACGATCGACCCCATCGTCCGGCTGAAAAAGGCCTACGAACTCCTGGCCAAGGAGATCGAAATCCTGGACGTCCAGTCCCGGATTTCCTCCGAGGCCAAGGGGGAGATGGACAAACTCCAGCGCCAGTACTTTCTTCGCCAGCAGATGAAGGCCATCCAGAAGGAGCTCGGTGAGGGCAACGAGCTCCAGGAGGAGATCAAGGGCTACCAGGAGAAACTCAAGAAGCTCAAGGTCGCCCCCGAAATCCGGGAGGAGGTCGAGAAGAACATCAGCCGCCTGGCCCAGATGCATCCGGAGTCGGCCGAAACGACCGTCGTCCGCAACTATCTCGACTGGATGTTCGCCCTGCCTTGGAACAAAAGCACGGTCGACAACCTCGACCTCAAAAAGGCCAAGGCCATCCTCGACGAGGACCATTACGGCCTGGACAAGGTCAAGGAGCGGATCATCGAATACCTGGCCGTCCGGAAGCTGTCGAAAAAGATCAAAGGTCCGATCCTGTGCTTCGTCGGGCCCCCGGGGGTCGGCAAGACCTCGTTGGGGCGTTCGATCGCCCGGGCCCTGGGCCGGGAGTTCCTCCGGATCTCCCTCGGCGGCGTCCGGGACGAAGCCGAAATCCGGGGCCACCGCCGGACCTATGTCGGCGCCCTCCCGGGCCGGATTATCCAGGGCTTGCGCCGGGCGGGTTCGAACAATCCCGTGTTCATGATGGACGAAGTCGACAAGATCGGGGCGGACTTCCGGGGGGATCCTTCCTCGGCCCTCCTCGAGGTCCTCGATCCCGAACAGAACAACAGCTTCCGGGACCACTACCTGGCCGTCCCGTTCGACCTGTCCAAGGTCATGTTCATCACCACGGCCAACCTCCTCGATCCCATCCAGCCGGCCTTCCGGGACCGGATGGAGGTCATCCATCTCCCCGGCTACACCGAGGAGGAGAAGCTCGAGATCGCCCGCCGGCATCTCGTCCCCAAGCAGGTCAAGGAGAACGCCCTGAGCGAGAAGCTCATCCGGTTCACGCCGGGGGCGATCAAGACGATGATCTCCCGATACACCCGGGAGGCCGGCGTCCGCAACCTCGAGCGGGAGATCGCCTCGGTCTGCCGCAAAACCGCCCGCAAGGTCGCCGAAGGCAAGACGACCCAGAGCCAGATCGTCCCGGCTTCGCTCGAGAGCTTCCTCGGCCCGGCCAAGATCTTCAAGGATGAGCTCCGAAAGAAAGACCGGGTCGGCGTGGCGACCGGAGTCGCCTGGACCGAGACCGGAGGGGAGGTCCTCTTTGTCGAAGCGATGAAGATGAAGGGCAAAGGGGGGCTGCTGCTGACCGGCTCGTTGGGCGACGTCATGAAGGAATCGGCCCAGGCCGCCTTGAGTTACGCCCGGGCCCACGCCAAGGAATGGAAGATCGAGGGCAAGATCTTCGGCCAGAACGACTTCCACATCCACATCCCCGAGGGGGCGATCCCCAAGGACGGGCCCTCGGCCGGAATCACGATCGCCGCCTCCCTGATCTCCCTCTGCACCGACCGGAAAGTCCGCTGGGACGTCGCCATGACGGGCGAAATCACGCTCCAGGGCAACGTCCTGCCGATCGGCGGGGTCAAGGAGAAGGTCCTGGCGGCCCAGCGGGCCGGCGTGAGACGGATCATCCTCCCCGCCCCGAACAAGAAGGACCTCATCGACATCCCCTCTCAGGTCAAGAGGGAGATCGAGTTCATCTTCGTCGAAACGATCCACGACGTCCTGGCCGCGGCCCTGGTCAAGGGCCGCCGGCGGACATGAGGGGGCCGGCTACCTCGCCGGCAGATAGCGCTTCGGGAACCGGGCGACGACGGTGTAATTCGGGTCGACGACGACAGCCATCTCTTTCCCCATACGAACCGCCCCCCGTTTCTATCGGCCGTTTCGGGTCATTTGAATAGGAACGAGCCGACGAAAGCGAACTCGGCCGGCCCCGTCTGATAGACGCGCTCCCCGTCGCTCGGCCATTCGACCCGGAGGGCCCCCATGCTCGTCCGGACGCTGACCGTCCGGCCGACGAAGCCCTTGAGGATCGAGGCCACGGCCGCGGCGCAAGCCCCGCTGCCCGAGGAGAGCGTCTCGCCGACACCCCTTTCCCAGAACAGGACCTCGATGTCGTCCGGGCCGATACGGCGGATGAATTCGATGTTCGTCCGGTTCGGGAAAAAGGGGTGGGATTCGATCTCCCGCCCGATCTCCTGCCACTCGATCCGGGAGGCGAATCGGTCGACGAACAGGGCGCAGTGGGGATTGCCCATGGAGACGATCGTGACCGGATAGGTCTTCCGATTGATCATCAGCGGGTAGTCGACGATCCGGTCGTGGACCCGCCCGTCGTCGAAGGGGATGTCCGCCGACCGGAGGCGGGGGACGCCCATCTCGATCTGGATCATGAACCGGCTTTCGGTCCGGTCGATGAGGGCGCACTCCCGGAGCCCGGTCGAGGTCTGGAACCGGACGACGGCGGAATCGATCTTCTGCTGGGAATAGAGGTAGGCCGCGGCGCAGCGCAGTCCGTTGCCCGAGATTTCGGCCTCGGAGCCGTCGGCGTTGAAGATCCGGAACAGGGCTTCGCTCCGGTCCCGGTCCTTCACCGCCAGGAGGAGAAGGCCGTCGGCCCCGACGCCCGTGTGCCGCTCGCAGATCCGCCGGGCCAGGTCGCCCGGCGGCTCCAGGAGGACCGCCTCGTCGAGGTCGACGATGAGGAAGTCGTTCCCGAGCGAATGGAACTTGCTGAACTTCATCCCTCGACCCGAAGGGTGACGATAAAGTCCTGGGATTGATTGCCTCCCTCGCGGCGGACGAAGAGGAGCACGGTCTCGCCCGGCTTGAGCTTCTTGACGACGGCCTCCCACTGCTCGACGGTTTCGACCTTCTGGCGGTTGGCCTCGAGGATGATGTCGCCGGCCTGGAGTCCCCGGCGCTCGGCGACGCTGCCCTCGTCGACCTCTCTGATGAGGAGCCCCTGGGTCGTCCGGAAGCCCAGCCGGCGGGCGAGGGCCTGGGTCAGGGGTTCGACGGTCAAGCCGAGGCTCGAGGCCGAGCCTTCGGGCGACGGCCGGCCGGCGCCTTCGGCCTGGAGCACGCCGACCGTCACCGAAACGGTCATCTCCTTGCCGTCGCGGACGACCTTGACCTCGACCTTGGTCCCCGGGGCAATGTCCGCGACTTTCAGCCGAAGGTCGTTGGCGTTCTCGACGGGCTGGCCGTTGACTTCGATGACGACGTCATACGGTTTGAGTCCGGCTTTTTCGGCCGGTCCGCCGGCCGTCACGGAGTTGATC